>JAICVT010000420.1 GCA_025935235.1 Ktedonobacterales bacterium
CTGCCGGTACGCGCGCCCGCGCGCTCCCAGAGCGCATGGGGAGCCGCGGGAACCTTGCGGGCGCCAGAAGCGGCGCCATTCTGCCGGAGTCGCGCCATTCGTGGTATGCTCCCATCTAAAGCGCAGGCGCCGTCGAAGCCCAACCCCCGCCAGCGTTGGCTGAGCGTGTGGAGGATGAACGTCTGTTCACAGCCATACCTGTCGAGTGTACGCGGGCATGCGCATTGCGTCAAGCGACCCAGGCGCGTCTGTCCAGAGGCCGAGTGGGGTCGCTGACCTCGCGCCAGCGCACGCGGCAGAACGGGCGACACGTCAGACGCCAGACCCGAGCGACGCGAGCGACGCGAGCGACGCGATCATCACACACGACGAGACGAGGGCAGAAGAGCCAGTGAGTCAACGGTCATCCTCGGCGCCAGCCGCGCCTGAGCCACCCGGCAGCGCGGCGCCCACCACGGCGCCATCCGGGCAGGCGCAGGGCGACGGAGCCAGCGCAGCCCCCAGCGACGACCGGGGCGTGGGATGGAGCGACGCCTGGCGCTGGGCGCGCTTCGCCTGGTGGAATCTGCTGATCCCCGCGCTGATCGCCTACCTCGCCTGGCTGCCGCGCATCGCGCTGGTCCACTCGCTCGACCTGGTGACTGACGAGAGCGTCTACATCCCCACCGGCCTCGCCGATCTGGCGATGCTGAAGGCTGGCGCACTGCACAATGCCTATTGGCTGGTCAACTTCGAGGCGCCATCGCTGCCCAAGCTCATCATGGGCGAGGGCGCACTGTACGGCATCGCCCATCTTGGCCCGCAAGGCTGGTTGTTTGGCGCGCGGCTACCCGGCGTGTGGCTATTCATGGCCACGTTGGTCATCGCCTACTTGCTGGCGCGTCCTATCTTTGGGCGGGCAGGCGCCACGTTCGGCGCGCTGGCGCTGGCGCTCAGCCCCTGGCTGGCCTTCTTCAACGCTATCGCCTATCTGGACACCTACCTGCTCTGCTTTATGACGTTGGCGGCGCTGCTGGCCTGGCACGCCGCGCGGCGCCCGTGGTTGTGGCCGCTGGTGGGCGTGCTGGGCGGGCTGGCCTTCGCTTCCAAGTACACCGCCGCGTTCGTCGCCGTGCCGATCGTCGCCTATCTGCTGTTCTACAGCCTCTACGTCACGCGGCGGCGACCACCCTGGCAGGCCGCGCTGATGCTACCGGTCGGCCTGCTGACGGTCTACCTCTTCGATCCAGCGATCTGGGTGAACCCCATCGTCCGCCTGTGGAACAGCATCCTGTTCCAGTACAACCACGCATCCAACGGCCACGACGCCTTCTGGAATGGCGTCGTCGGCTATCATGTCGCGCCGGGCATCGGCATCTACATCTTGCTGGCCAAGGTCAGCCTCTTCATCACCATCCCGGCGCTGCTGGCGCTGCCGTGGGCCATCTGGCGGCTGGCGCGTCTCATCCGCCAGCGCCTGCCGCTCACCCCGCACGACGACGCGGCGGTCTTCGCGCTGGTTTGGCTGGGCGGCATGCTGCCGATGTTCGGCTCGCTCAATATCATCGTCGGCGCGCACTATATGCTGCCGCTGGCGCCGCCGGTCATGTTCACCGCTGGCTGGGCCTATGTCAGCGTCGCGCGCTGGCTGCGACCGCGGCTGATCGCCTGGGCGCGCGCGCGCTTTGCCCTTCCGTTCTCTCTGCCACGCTGGAGCGCGCAGCCCGTCACACGCTATGCCATCACAGGCGTGTTCACGGCGCTGATCGCACTGGCGATGCTGCTGCCCTCCACGATTGGGCTGCTGACGGTCAACCAGGCTGAGGGCTACACCGCCGAGTGGCTGCACGGCGAGAATGGCTCGCTGCAGGTGGCCTACCCCGCCTACGCCGATGCCATCAACTGGATCGTGGCGCACAGCGAGGGCCGCACGACCGTCACGCTGGTGATGAGCGACAAGGGCGCGCTCGACGAGTGGCTCGGCACCCGCCAGACGCTCTTCCCGCAGCGCATCCGCATCGCCGTCGGCACGCCTGATAACTTCCCGCACTCGCAGTTTCTGATCTGGCCAGAGCATCTGGTGCAGCGGCAGTTCCCGCGCCCCGCCAACTTCAATCAACTCATCGTGACCCGTATCCAGGGCGGCGCGACGACCTATTGCTACATCCTGCGTTGGCCCCACCCCGACCGCTGACGCCGAGAAGGAGAGAAGGAGAGACGCCCGTGAGCTGGGTGAAGCATCCGCAGCCCGACGACGCCCACAGCGACGAGGGACGCCGCCTGCTGAGCGGCTCGCTGGAGCGCAACCACGGCGAGCTGGGCATGCTCGCCGCCATGTTCACGTTCCCGGCGCTGGGCGACGAGATGGCGAGCGCCATCGAGCGGGCGCACTTCGGCGAGACGGCGCTCTCACGCGCGCATAAGGAGATGCTGGCGACGCTCGTCTCCAGCGTCAACCGCTGCCAATATTGAACAACCGAACACGGAGAGTTTCTCCGTAGGCAGGGGGCCGATGACGAGATCGTGCGCGCCATCGCCACCGACTATCGCAGCGCGCCAGTGGATGCGCCGACTCGCGCGCTGCTGGCCTTCGCTGACAAGCTAAGTCGCGAGCCGTGGAAGATCACCCGCGCCGACTGGGAGGCGCTGGCGGCGGCGGGCTGGAGCGAGCAGCAGCGCATCGAAGCGGTTCACATCGTCGGGCTGTTCGAGTACTTCAATCGCGTCGCCGACGGCTTCGGCATGGAGTCGCACGGCCAGCGCCATCCGCTGCTGCTGGAGGCGCTGCACGCCAACCCCGACCGCGACCCGTAGCGGGCGGACGGCAGGGAGGGCTTTTTCAAACTAGCTCTCATAGATGCTCACGCGCTCAGAGCGCGGTGGCGCGGGTCTCCGAATGATGCCAAGGAAAATCAGGACTGCGCCTACACCACTCACGACCTGTCCGATGCCAGCAGTCAATGCGTCATAGGGAGGAGTGATGAGCGCCGCATTTGGATTGAGCCATTCAAGATCCAACATGCCGAGCAAGACGATAGAGAGAAGGAGAATGGCCATCGTCCCAACACGAAAGACAGTCGGCGCTGGTCGCAGAACCTGAGTCAGCGTCAGCAGAAGCAAGGCGATCATCAACAGAAAGAGGATCGCGACGAAGGCCCACGTGATCGGGGAATCGGCGCCACTCGCTCGCGGTTTCGCGCCCAGGAGGAGATCAAGCAGACGGAACGAGAAGATGTCAGGATACAGCGGCGAATTTGCCCAGGGAAGGCAGAATCCGGCGAGCATCAACCCTGACCCCAGGAGCGTGTATAGTATGCTTGCTCGCGCTCGAAGTTGCATCGCCATCTCCTTCCTTCAGGCGCCAAGCTCGTCAACCACTTTATGCAGATATAACGTTCGGCCCAGTAGGCAATGCCAGGCTTGCCTCCTGGGCCGTTGGTAAGCGGTCGTATGCCCCTCGCCAACGGGCGAGAGCGGATAAGAACTACCCGCTCTCGCCCTTTATGCTAGGGCGTCGTAGGCGCGCTGGACGCTATGCTAGGGCGTCGTAGGCGCGCTGGACGCTGCGGCCTCTGTGGAAGATTTCAGCTTGCCGGGCCACCAGTTCCAGCGTCCCAGCAGCAGCGCCAGACTGGGGATCATCAGGCCGCGCACGATGAAGGTGTCGAGCAGCA
>JAICVT010000104.1 GCA_025935235.1 Ktedonobacterales bacterium
CATTGCGCCGCTCAGCACCTCCGGCACGGCGAAGCCGACGCCCATCACCAGATAGGCCGCGTCGAGCGTCAGCGCGTCGCGCGCCATGCCCATCGCCACGATCGCCGCGCCAAAGACCAGCATCGCGCCGATGATGATCTGCGCGCGCCCGCGCAGCCGCGACGGCGCCAGCCCCGCCGCGAACGCGCCCACCAACCCGCCAATCCCCATGCAGGCAGCCATCAGGCCAAACGCCGTCGCCGAGAGATGCAGGTCGAGGCGCACGAGCCGGGGAACCAGCACCGCCTCCACATCGTTCAGCCCATTCGTCAGCGAGAAGAAGAGGATCAGCGTCAGGATGGCTGGCTCGCGTAGCAGAAAGCGCAGCCCGGCGAACATCTCGCCCCAGCGCGACGCACGCTTCGGCTGCTCTGCCGCCTCGGCGCTGGCCTCGGCGCTCGCGTCGGCGGAAGCCGCCTGCGCCCCTCCGCGCCGCCCGCGCATCAGCGCCAGCGCAGCGAAGGAGACGACGAACGAGGCGGCGTCGAAGGTCAGCGCCGCGCCGACGCTCCACTGCGCGATCAACAGGCCGCCCAGCGCCGGGCCAGCCAGCCCCGCCGCCTGCGTGGTGATCTGGCGCAGGCTGGTGGCGGCGTCATACTGGGCTGGCGCGACCAGCGAGGGATAGAGCGCCGCCAGCGCTGGATTGAAGAAGGCGCCCACCAGCCCGTAGAACGCCGAGAAGATGAAGACCTCTGGCACGCTGATGAGGTGGAGCGTCACCAGCGCCGCGAATGTCGCCGTCACCAGCGCCCGCAGCCCATCCGAGAGCAGCGCGATGCCGCGACGGTTGGCGCGGTCGGCGATGGCGCCGCCGAAGAGCAAGAGCAGCAGCGTGGGGATGTAGGAGGCCGAGAGTACGGCGCCCATCAACAGGCTGGAGCCAGTCAGCCCCACCAGCAGCCAGACCAGCGCGATCATGAAGACCTGGTCGCCGATCTGCGAGACGCTCTGCCCCAGCCAGACCAGCGTAAACTGGCCGCCGCGCAGCGGGGAGAGCAAGTGCGCGAGTCGTCGCATCGCCGTCGCCTCCTGACAATCCTGAGAATCCTGGGACTCCGGCCTCGCGGCGCCTTCAGGTCGCCAGCGCTTCCGACACAATCGCCGTCGCTAGTGTGGACTATGTCGCTAGTATAGTGGCACTATTGTGAAAACACAAGTGGGTATGGCCGGATTGACTGGGATGTCCTGATATACTGTGATAGGCCGAGCGGAAGCGGACGCCCGGCGACGAAGCCCCGCATACCCGCCTGAAGGATTCGGGGATGTGGGGGATTCTGGAGGGCTGCGATGGCGACGATGGCGGAGCGGATGCGGCAGTATATCGTGGCGATGTACGATCCCACGCGCGGCGCGATCCTGATGGAGCTGGGGCAGAGTGGCGAGCTGACCCCGACCCAGATCGCGCGTCGGCTGGGCGTGACCGCCAACAATGTCTATCACCACATGCGCGTGCTGCGCGAGCTGGAGGTAGTTGATCCGCCGCGCGTCGTGGCGCGCGATACCTACGTCGAGAAGTATTACCGCATCAACCCGGAGCTGGCCGCGGCGATCAATAGTGATCCGAACTGGGTGGACCATTCACAGGCTGGCACGAGCGCCGCAGACCGCAAGGCGCTCTTCTGCGGCATGTATATGACGATGGCGCAGTTGCTGATGCGCGCGGCCCGCCGCTATCAGGCGATGGACGACGACGAGTTCCAGCGGCGGTTCTATGACACGCAGGAGCTGATGGCCTCGGTCAACACGATGGATCGCGCGAAGCTGATGCGGCGGCTGACGAGCGTGCGCGCCATGCTGGCCGAGGAGTGGCGCGCCGACGCCGAGGCGGGTGAAACGGCGGATGATTCACCCGCGAAACTCGCAGGCGCCCACACTGACCGTAACCTCGTCCTGATGGCCGCGCTGCCCATGCTGTGGGACGATGAGCCAGGAGAGCCAGGCGGAGCAGGCGTGGCAGGCGGCGCGCAGAAGCCCTGACAGCGTCGTCCAGCGTCATCCAGCATCATCTAGCGCTGCCGCCTGCCAGCGCCTCGGTGGCGTCGTGTCCGGCGCTGGCGACACGGCGCAGAAAGTCGACGATCACCTCCAGCTCCTCCTCATCGTAGCCCGCGCAGATCTCGCGCATCGCCGTCAGCATGCCTGCATACTGGCCGAGCAGCTCCGCCATGCGCTCGCGCCGCAGCTGCACGACGACGGCGCGCCGGTCGGCAGGGTCGCGGTCGCGCGCGATCCAGTCGCCGCGCTCCAGCCGGTCGAGAATGCCGGTGATGGTGGCGGGGTGCAACCCGGCGCGGCGCGCCAGTGCGCTGGGGCTGAGTGGCCCGTGGCGAGCGATCAGGTCGAGGCAGTCGAGATCAATGTCGTTCAGATCGAGCCGCGCGCCGACCCGATGATTGAGCAGCGCGAGTTGGATGCTCAGCTCGCGCATGGCGCGCAAGATCGCGCTGGCCAGGCGCTTGCGCCCGCGCGTGTCGCCGCGCTGATGGTGTATTTTACCATCCATATTGTTTGTACCTCGTAGTATATGCTAGTGTATGTGATGGAGCGTATGACCCGCAAGGGGATGCCGTCATTGTATCTGGCGCCGCTCGCGTCTGGAAGGCGTTCGGCGAGCGCTCGGCGGGCGCGATGAAGCGATGCATTGGATAAAGCGAAGGAAGGAAGCTCAGCATGCGGCTGACAATCGTTGCGGCGACCGGGGGTATCGGCCGCCAATTGGTCGAACAGGCGCTCGCCGCGGGGCATGAGGTCACCGCGGTGGCGCGCTATCCGCAGGGCGTGCCCACGCAGGCGCGGCTCGTGGCGGTTGATCTGGCGCGGCCAGACCAGGCGGCGCTGGCGTCGGCAGTGACGGGCGCCGACGCCGTGCTCTCGGCGCTGGGCGCGCGCACGGCCGCTGATCGCGGCGTGGCGACGCGCGGGACGGAGGCCATCGCCCTGGCGATGCGGGCGACAGGCGCGCGGCGGCTGCTGGTGGTCAGCGCCGCGCCGATCGGCACGGTGGCATCGCCCGCGCGCCCGCGTCCACCGCACTACGACCCTGGTGACGGCTTCTTCATGCGCGCCGTGCTCAATCCGCTGGTCAAAGTGGCGCTGCGCGAGCACTACGCTGATCTGGCGCGGATGGAGGACATCGTGCGGGCCAGCGGCCTCGACTGGACGATCATTCGCCCGCCGCGCCTGCTCGATACGCCGCTGACCGGCGTGTACCGCACGGCCTACGAGCGCAACCTGCGGCGCGGGCTGGCCATCTCGCGCGCCGATGTGGCCGATCTGATGCTGCGCGCGCTCCGCCAGCCAGAGACGATCCGCAAGACGGTCGGCGTCGCCTATTAGGCGGCCGCTCGCTATGACTCTCACGCATCGTGGCGTCCCGCATGGCGCGAGTCAGACCGCAATATGCAGGATGGCCGCCAGGGCCACGCCCACCGCCAGCGCCACACCGAACTGGAGATGCAACGCCGCCGCGCGCCGCACGCCCAGCCGCAGGATGGGATCGCGCTCGCCCGCCGCGAAGACGCCGCGCGTCTCGCGCAGCGCCATCGGCAAGGTCAGCCAGACCAGCAGTGCGGGCCACGGCAAGGCGAGCGCGAGATGCGGGACCAGCAGCCCCAGCGCCACGAAGAGCGTCGTGGCCACATACGCGCCGTAGACCAGCGCCGCCTGATAGCGCAGCGCGAACCGCCGCCCGAACCGCACTGGCAGCGTGCGCTTGTTGACCGCCAGGTCATCGTGGTAGTCGCGGATGTTGTTCATGTTGAGGATGGCGACCACCAGCAAGCCCATCGGGACGCTGGCGGCGAAGGCGGCCCAGCTCCAGCGCGGGATCTGCACAAAGTAGGCGCCCCAGACCATCAGCAGACCCATCGCGATGTAGACCATCAGGTCGCCCAGCCCGCGCGCAGCGAATTTGAAGGGCCGCGCGCTGTAGAAGTAGCCGATGAAGAGCGCGACGATGCCAAACAGCAGGATCGCCGGGCCGATCAGCGCGATCAGCCAGACGCCAAGCGCCGTGGCGACGGCAAAGCAGCCCAACCCCATCCCCAACACCTGCGCGCCGGTCATCTGGCCGCGAAAGATAACGGTCGTGGACCCCAACGAGTCCGCCGTATCCAGTTCATACTTCCAGTCGAAGTACTCGTTGAGATAGTTGACGCCCGCTTGCAGCAGCATCCCGGCCAGCAGCGTCAGCGCGAAGAGTCCCAGGTGGAAGCCGCCCTGCCACGCTGCGACCGCTGTCCCCACCAGGATCGGCGCGACCGAGGCGGTCAGCGTGACCGGGCGCGCGGTGGCGAACCAGACGCGCCAACGCGGCGCCCTGGCTGGGCTGCTTGTTGCGGCTGGCTGCTCGGCCTCCTGCTCGGCCTCTCGCATGGTTGCTCCGTCTCTCTGTGTCTGTCACTATTCCGTCAGGATGGGGCGCGTAAGGATGGCGAGATAGGCGCGCCACGGGCCGACCGCATCGCCATATTGATGCGCCAACACCTCCACGATCTGGCCGACGTGGTTGAGGTCGTGCGTCACCCAGCTCGCTAGCAGTTGGCTCAGCGTCACCCTGCCCAGCGCCGGATGCGTTCCGGTGAGGGCGAGCTTCTCTGGTGTGATGTCCAGCTCGCGCAACGCGGCCAAATTTTGCGCCCGCGCCTGCTCGAAGGCCGTGAGGAGCTGGTCGAGCGAGTAGCCCTGATACTTGTCGAACATAGCCGTGCGGTTGAAAGCGTCGAATGGGCGTTCCTCGCCGTGCTCCAGGATGATGCGGGCGCGGGTCAGCCAGTCGCCCTCCTCGCCATGCAGCAGATGCCCGACGATGTCGTAGGCGCTCCATGTCGCTGGCCCTTCGGTCGCCTGCGTCCAGGCGTCGGGCAGCCCGCGCAGCAGCGCCGCGAGCGTGGCGGGCGTGCGGCTCAGCATCGCGACGGCCTGCTCCTGCTGATAGTCCATGCGCGACTCCTTCTATGGTAGTGTGTGGCGGCGTGGGCGCGAACCTCTCCCCCTGCCCCCTCCCCTTCAGGGAGGGGAACGCAGGCCAGGGTTGGTGGTGTAGTCTGTCGGCTCCGCGCCCTCTTCCGCCCCTTCCGCCAACTGTATCCCAATGTATCCCATGCGCCAGCCGGTCGCCAGCCCCAGCCGCATCGCCAGCCGCACGGCCTGCCCAGATGACCAGGAGCGCCACTGGCCCAACGCGGGGCGCTGCCTCTGCGACGCGCGCGGTACCGTTCTGAGTGTGACGCGCCGCCCCAAACTTTCATCAACAGGCGGATAGGCGCGCACGGGCGGACGATGTGAGACCGTGACCCGGCGCCGTCAGCGAGCCGGGAAGAGGAGCGAAGACAACTATGACAGACGATACGCAGCAGACACCACCATCTGGCGAGAGCGGCCAGCCCAGCCAGAGCAGTCAGGCGAGCGCGCTGGGCGCATTCTCCGATCAGCTCGCCAACGCCTTCGAGCGCGCCTCGCGCTCGATTGTCTCCATTGCGGCGCGCCCGCGCCAATCCGCTAGCGGCGTGCTTTGGCAGGCTGACAGCGGCGAGGTGGTGATTGTCACCGCCGATCATGTGCTGGAGCGCGAAGACGACATCACCGTGATTCTGCCGGAGGGCCATGTCATCAAAGCGACACTGGCCGGGCGCGATCCCAGCACCGATCTGGCCGTGCTTCGGCTGCCGGGTGGCGACCCAGGCGAGGCCGTGACGCCAATCGAGGTTAATGATGGCCTCAAGGTTGGGCATCTGGCGCTGGCGATTGGCCGCCCCACCGAGGGCGGGCCGCGCGTCTCGTTCGGCGTGGTCAGCGCGGTCGAGGGGCCGCGCCGCTCTGGGCATGGCGCGCAGATCGAGGGGATCATCTTCGCCGATGTGACACTCTATCCCGGCTTCTCGGGCGGTCCGCTTGTGGGCCTGGATGGCAAGATGGTTGGGCTGACCAGCTCGCGCCTGACCCGCCAGAGCGCCGCGCTGCCGTTGGCCACCGTGCGCCGCGTGGTCGGTGCGCTGCTGACCCACGGGCGCATGCGCCGCGGCTACCTGGGTGTCGGCGCGCAGCAGATTCCGCTGCCCACGGCGCTCGCGCAGAAGGTGGGCAGCCAGCAAGAGAGCGCGCTGCTGGTGCTGACCGTCGAGGCCGACAGCCCCGCCGAGAAGGGCGGCATTCTGATCGGCGACCTGATCGTCAGCATCAACGGCCAGAGCGTGACGGGCGTGGATGGCCTGCGCGGTGCGCTGGCGGGCGCGGCGCCCGGTCAGCCGCTGACCCTCAAGCTGCTGCGCGGCGGTGAGCCGACCGACGCCAGCGTGACGGTCGGCGAGCGCGCCTAAATCTCGTACATCCGACCCGTAGGACGTGATCTCAACGGACTGAACGGCGTTCCCCCGCTCAGCAGCAAGCGAGCGGGGGAAACGCTCCCTCTCGAAAGGAAGTCATCGGCTATGGCTGATGGAGTGATAGAGAACGTAGCGGTTGCGGCGCCAGCGCTCAGCGCGCTGTCCGAGGCGGTGGCGCAGGTGGCGGAGCGGGCGCGGCTGAGCGTAGCGCAGGCCCAGGTGGGCAGCCGCGGCATTGGCTCGGCCATCATCTGGGAGATCGGCCAGTCCGACGCCAGTGGCGAGGCCGAGGCGACCATCATCACCAACGCGCATGTCGTGGCAGCAGGGCGCAGTGAGCGCATCGCCCTGCGGCTCAGCGACGGGCGCCAGATCGAGGCGCAACTGCTGGCGATTGATCCGGAGCATGATCTGGCGGCGCTGCGCGCGCGGGCGCGTGGCCTGCGCGCCGCTGACATCGGCGACTCCAGCGCGCTGCGAATGGGCGAGCTTGTGGTGGCGATTGGCAATCCGTTTGGCATCGAGGCCGCCGTGACGACTGGGGTGGTCTCGGCCCAGGCGCCCGTGGACCCCGATCTGGAGTTAGAGCCAGCCCTGCCGCGCGACTCCGGCTGGCGGGGCCGCCGCTTCGCGCGAGTCGAGCTGGTGCAGGCCGACATCCGGCTCTACCCTGGCAACTCGGGCGGGCCGCTGCTCGACGCGCGTGGCCGCGTCGTCGGCGTCAACGCGATGGTCGGCGGCGGGCTAGGCTTCGCCATCCCCAGCAACACTGTGCGCCGCTTCCTCGATGAGACCGGACGCAGCGGCCAGCGCGCTTATATCGGCGTGCAAGCGCAGACCGTGCCGCTGACGCCGTCACAGCGCCAGCGCGCAGGCATCACGCACGAGACCGTGCCGCTGATCGTTGCGGTCGAGGCGGGCGGCCCAGCCGAGGCGGCGGGCATCCTGGTGGGCGACGCGCTGCTCTCGGTGGATGGCCGCGCCACGCAGAGCGCCGAGCACCTCGTGCGCCTGCTCAACCGCGCGGGAACGGCGGGCCAGCCGCGCACGCTGGAGGCGCTACGTGGCGGCCAGCGTATCACGATCACGCTGACCCCCGTGTTGCGCGCTGCCGCCTAGGCTGCCGCTGATTACTTCCCCCTCCGCCGACGTGAGCCGATGGAGGGGGTCGTATCATAGGTGTGGAGTGGCTGGCGGCGGCGCTGGCGGTTGGGCAGGGACGGGCGGGTAAACCCGCTGGCTAAGGGCGTTCCGCCGCAAAGCCCGCCTGCGCAGGCTGGAGAGCGCTCTATCGGCTCTCAGGCCGCGGAGGCGGCCTTCGCGGCCCGCAGGCCACCTGGCCCGCGGCTTCAGCCGCCCGTTGCCCCGCGCCGGACGATGACTGGCCATCTCGCTCGCTGCTCTCGAAGGATTCTGGATGCGTATCTACATCATCTCGCCCTACCCGACGGTGCGCGCCGGGCTGACCGCGCTCGCCCGTGAGCAGCCCGGCTGGGATGTCGTGGGCGCAAGCGCCCCCGCGGCGCTATCCGTGAGCGCCGACCAGCCAGCAGGCGCCTCTGCCGAATCAACCGAATCAACCACGTCGCTGGACATCGCGCTGCTCGATCTGGACGCCAGCTTCGATGCCGAGTTGGTGACGGGCTGGCTGGAGGCGCTGCGCCCGCGTAGCGGCGTGGTGGCGCTCGGCGCGGCGGAGTCGCCCGGCGCTGGTCGTGGTGAGAGTCGTGGGGCGCGCGAGCGAGTCTCGCGCCAGACGGTGGAGCTGGCGCGGCTGGTGGCGGCGGATGGCCTGGGCTTTGGCGCGCTGCCCCGCGATGCGAGCGCCGAGGAGATTGTCGCCGCCGTCACCGCCGCCGCCAGCGGGCTGACCGCGCTCGACCGCGGCCTTGCGCTGGAGGCCTTCGCCGGGCTGGCGCGTGGCGTCCGCGCCGAGCCAGTCAGCGAGCCGACCGAGCCGCTGACGGCGCGCGAGCGCGAGGTGCTGCAGCTGCTCGCGCAGGGCATCCCCAACAAGCAGATCGCCCAGCGGCTCACCATCAGCGAGCATACCGTCAAGTTCCATGTCTCGGCCATCATGACCAAGCTGGGCGCCGCCAGCCGCACCGAGGCGGTGACCACGGCGGCGCGGCGCGGCCTGCTGCTGCTTTGAGCCGCTGACCACGCATCCGAAGCCATCCGCTGCAAGCGGACTGTGCTATACTGCCGCCGAGGTCGCGCCGAAGTCATTTCGCAGCAGAAGGGGACGCTGGAACGATGCCCAAGCAGCGCAATCACCCGCACCTGCACAGGCGGCGTGGCGTCCCGCGCAGCGGCTTCCAGCTCCCGACGTACAACACCTTCTCGCGATTGGGCGGCTTCGTGCCGCGCTACCCGCCCGGCTGGACTCCCCGGCAGGTCCCCCCGCGCTACCTCTACCTCTTCGGTGGGCTGGCCGCCGCTATCGTCGCGGTGATGCTGCTGGCCGTCGCGCTGGTCGCGCTCTTCGGCGGGCGCTGAAGGCGGAACCTCACCCCCAGCCCCCTCTCCCACGGGACGAGGGGGAGCCAGAGGAACCGCGCGTAAGGGGAACAGGCGGTGATCAGCGCACGATACGCCTGAAGCGGTTTCCCCTCCCTGAAGGGGAGGGGGCAGGGGGAGAGGTCGCGCCTGGTCGCCATCGCCACAAACTCTGGCCTGTCTTCCCCCTCCCCTGCGAGGGGACGGGGTTGGGGGGAGAGGTCGGCTCAGTTGCCGCGCCCGAAGATGCGCAGCAGGCTCAGGAAGAGGTTGACGAAGTCGAGGAACAGGCGGAATGCCCCGATCAGCGCGATGCGGTGCGCGGTGTCGGCGTCAGCTGAGGAGGCCGCCAACGCCTGCCGCTTGATCCACTGCGTGTCATAGGCCGTCAACCCGCTGAAGATGACGACGCCCGCGATGCTGACGATCCAGTAGAGGACGGGGTTGGCCAGGAAGAAGTTGACCACCATCGCGATGATGAGGCCAACCAGCGCCATCAAAAAGACTGTGCCCAGCTTCGAGAGGTCCAGCTTGGTCGTGTAGCCGATCAGCGCCATCACGCCGAACATGCCCGCCGTCGTCAGAAACGCCGCCCAGATGCTGCTGGCGGAATACACCACGAAGATCGTCGAGATCATAAAGCCAAAGATGGCCGTGAAGACCAGATACAGCACGGCTCCCGCCGCCGGACTGACCCGCCGCACGATCGGGTAGAAGGCGAACCCGACGATCAGGTAGAGCACGATCGAGCCGATCAGCACAATCGGATTTCCGACGAGCGAGACCACCTGCGGGTTGCCCAGCGCGAGCTGTTGCCCCAGCCCCAGCGCCACGCCGAAGCCCAGCAGCAGGCCGACCGCCAGCCACAGGTAGACTTGCCGCATGATCGCCGAGAAGTCCATGCGCCCCGCGCCCGCGTAGGCGCCAGGCGCGGCGTAGCCCTGATTGTAGCCCTGATTGTATTGATTCATAAATGCCTCCCGAGTGCCTCTCGAACCCCGCGCCGCCTCGCGACGTGGCGCTGCGGCCTGCGTCTGCCGCCAGTATACGCCAAGACGCCAGCATGGCGACATCGGCGGAAATGCAGCCAGCCCCAGCGCTCCACTGGCGGGAGTCGCTGGGGCTGGCTGCATGTCGCTCGCGTGTGGTCAGGATTACTCGTCGTCGAGCGTGTCGTCGTCGGCCACGTCGGCCACGTCGGCGTCCAGGCTGCCGGGCGTGGAGGGCGCCATCGCGGCGCGAATCTGCGCCTCGATGCTGTTGGCGACCTCAGGATGCGCGCGCAGGAACTCCTTGGCGTTCTCGCGGCCCTGGCCCAGGCGCGTATCACCCATCGAGAAGAACGCGCCCGCCTTCTTGACGATACCCATCTCCAGGCCGATGTCAATCAGGCCGCCCTCGCGCGAGATGCCCTCGTTGAACATGATGTCGAACTCCGCCGTGCGGAAGGGCGCCGCGACTTTGTTCTTGACCACCTTCACGCGCGTGCGGTTGCCGACCACCTCTGTGCCAACCTTGATGGACTCGATGCGGCGGATGTCCATGCGCACTGAGGCGTAGAACTTCAGCGCGCGTCCGCCTGGCGTCGTTTCGGGCGATCCGAACATCACGCCCACCTTCTCGCGGATCTGGTTGGTGAAGATGACGGTGGCGCCGGAGTTGTTGATGGCGCCGGTCAGCTTGCGCAGCGCCTGGCTCATCAGGCGGGCTTGCAGGCCGACGTGTGAATCGCCCATCTCGCCTTCGATCTCGGCGCGCGGTACCAGCGCAGCCACCGAGTCCACCACGATCACATCCACCGCGCCGCTGCGCACCAGCATCTCCACGATCTCCAGCGCCTGCTCGCCAGTGTCGGGCTGCGAGATGAGCAGCTCATCTTTCTTCACGCCCAGCTTCTCGGCGTAGTCGGGATCCAGCGCGTGCTCGGCATCCACGATGGCACAGACGCCGCCGTTGCGCTGCGAATTGGCGATCACATGCAGGCTGAGCGTCGTCTTGCCGGAGCTTTCCGGGCCATAGATCTCGGTGACGCGCCCGCGCGGCACACCGCCGATGCCCAGCGCCAGATCGAGCGCGATGGCGCCCGTCGGGATGGCGCCGACATGCACATGCGCGCGATGCTCACCCAGACGCATGATGGCGCCCTTGCCGAAGCGCCGCTCAATCTGGCTCATGGTTGAATCGAGCGCCTTCTCGCGCTCACTGGCGCTGGCTCCATTGGCCCCGTTGGACCCATTCGCGTGCGCGGTGGCCGCGCTGCTCGCGACACGATCTGCCGCCATACCTCTCTCCTCGTCTGCGCGCTCGCCGCGCAGCCTGGCTCTTGTTTGTTGATGACCTGCGGTAGCTGGTAGTCGTTGCTGATGCTCTCGTCGCTGCGCAATCGCGCGTCAGGGATGTGATTGGGATGATCGCTCTGGGGATGCCACAGCGGATGGGATAGTGACGCGGGCGTCAATCGAACATACGTACTAATTGTACGCGATTGACCCCTGGCCGTCAACGAATTATTCTGACGCGCGGCCAGCGCGCCGGAAATCAGTTCAGGACATTCAGATGTGGCGTTCCAAAGGATCTCCTCAGCCCCAGACGCTACGGAAGTCCTGGCGCCTGCGGCTGCTCGGTCGCGCGCGGCGTCGGCGGGCGGTCAGCCGTCTGCTGGCGCTCATCCGCCAGCCGCGCCTCGCCCGTCAGATCGGCGCGAAGCTGCTCCATATCCACCCACACGCCCAGCGCCGCGCTAAACTCCTCGCAGTGGCCGTGCTCGTGTTGGCGCATCATGCGCAGCAGCCCACCGACGCTCGGCCCGCGCGATGGCTTGCCATCCGCGCGCGGCGGGGCCAGTTCGGCGATGCGGCGCTGCGCCCACCCGGCGCCGCCAACCGCCAGTGCGCTGGAGACGATGCGCACGCTCGTCCCCTGGAGCGCGCCCAGC
>JAICVT010000100.1 GCA_025935235.1 Ktedonobacterales bacterium
GCGCGGGCCGAGAGGTCGCCCACGCCCGATTCATCCAGCGTCCGGGTCTGCGCGCGTGGCCCCGGCGCCACGCCGCCCAGCCCGCGCAGCCGCTCTGCGCCCGCCAGGGTGGTCAGCAGCAGCGCCGGAACCTCCGCCTGCTGGAAGACCGGCAGCGCGATCTCCACATCGCCGCGGCCCGAGACGATCACGTTGAGCGGCGCGGGCGGCTTGCCCAGCGCGGCCCGCAGCGCGGCATACTCAGCGGCCAGCGGCGGATAGATGTAGGCGGGCGTCCAGAGGTGGCGCGGCACAGAGCGCAGCGTACCCGCCCCCACGATCACCGCGTCGGCCACCGCGCGCAGCAGCCCCATCGCCGCGCGGTCGTGCGGATCGCTGGCGCTGATCTCAGCCTGCCCCGGCGGCACGGGATCGGTGTAGGCCACCACGCCATCAATCGAGCTGACGAAGTTGCTGATGACCCAGGCGCGGCCAGCCTCCGTCTCCGCCGGGAAGGCCAGTCGCCCGTAGAGCGTCGCCAGCGCGGGCGGCAACGGCGTCGCGACGCCCTCAGCCGTGTCGAAGAGCACATCGAACGGCTCCAGCGGCGCCTGCTGATTCGCCTGAGTCATCGTGACCACCTCCTGACGCCCCAGTCCGCGCAGGCGGACTTCGCGGCCCGAATGGGCCTCCCAGGCGCGGTTTCAACCGCCAGCCACCCGCCGTTTCATGTGAAACGGCGACGGATGGCTTTCCTCGATGCGCTTACGGCTGCGGCGTGTGCGCGCCGATGAACGCCAGCGCGTGGCCCCACGAATCCTCGGACTCTTTGGCGAACTCCTGATATTTGCGGTCGAAGAAACTGTGGGGCGCGCCGGGGTAGACGATGATCTCGTGCTCGATCCCCGCCTGCGCCAGCGCGACATCGAATTCGTGCGCCTGCTCAGGTGGGATGCCCTGGTCGGCGCCACCGAAGAAGCCCAGCACCGGACACTCGAAGTCGCCGAGGCGGCTGATCGGCGAGGGCGAGCCGTCGCGGCCCTCGCGCGTCGGCGAGCCGTAGTAGCCGATCACGCCCGCCAGACCGAGATGATTGGCCGCCTGCTGATAGGAGTTGCCACCACCGAAGCAGAAGCCGACCGTGAAGATCGTCCGCGGCGGGTTCGCGCCGCTACGCATCTGAGCGATGGCCGCCGCCACATCGTCGCGAATCTGCGGCTGCTTCGTCTGCATCACCTGCGGCATGTAGTCGAAGCTGTCGTCGCGCTCGGCCACGCCCGCCGTACGCCCGAAGTAGTCAATGGCGATGGCGTGAACGCCCGCCTCGGCGAAGCGCAGCGCCAGGTCTTTGTAGAAGCTGTACAGCCCGCGCACATCGGGCAGGATGACGATGCCCGCGCCGTTGCGCCGCACGCTGTCGGCATGCGCCTCATACGCGGCGAAAGGCGTCCCATCGGCGGAGGTCAGGGTGATGACCTCACCACGCGCATCGCTGCCCATGACAGGCTGCACCGGCGGCTGAGAGTCGAGATCGAAGCACATGGGGTTCAGGCTCCTTTGGCTGTGGATCGGGGTCGGCAATGGTCATCGCTGGTCAGCTCAGGTGAGCGCGCCCGCGTCGGCACCATGCGCTCACTTGGAGTAATTGTAGAAGCCGCGTCCAGCTTTGCGCCCAGTGTAGCCCGCCGTCACCATATTGCGCAGCAGCGGACTTGGCTGGAAGCGCTCGCCCAGCGCCTCGTGTTCGGCCTCCAGCACATGCAGCGTCACGTCCAGCCCCACCAGATCGGCCAGCTCGAACGGCCCCATCGGGAAGTTGAAGCCCAGCCGCATGCCCTTATCAATGTCTTCAACCGTGCCTATGCCCTGCTCCAGGCAGCGGATGGCCTCGGCGATCATCATCAGCCCAATGCGCGTGGTAATGAAGCCGGGGAAGTCCTTGGAGAGGATCGTCTCCTTCTTCAGCAGCGCGCAGAAGGCGCGGGCATGGGCCACCGTCTCGTCGCTGGTCTGGTAGGCGCGGATGATCTCGACCAGCTTCATGGCGGGCACGGGATTGAAGAAGTGCAGCCCCAGCACACGCTCAGGCCGCTGAGTGGCCGCGGCGATCTGTGTCAGTGGCAGGCCAGAGGTGTTGCTGGCCAGAATCGCCGTCGGCGCGCAGACGCTATCGAGCGAGGCGAAGATCTCCTGCTTGAGCGGCAGATTCTCGAAGACCGCCTCGATCACGATGTCGGCGGGGGCCAGATCGCTCATGCTGGTCGTCCAGGTGAAGCGCGCCAGCCAGGCGTCAGCCACCTCGCGCGTCAACTGCCCCTTCGCCACCGGACGCTCCACCAGCCGCTCGACATTGCTACGCGCGCGGGCCAGCGTGTGGGCGTCGGCCTCGCGCAGAATGATCTGCGCGTCGAGGTTGCGCGCCACCTCATAGGCAATGCCCGCGCCCATCGCGCCGCCGCCGACCACGCCAACAATCTTCCACTCGCGCCGCGCTTCATCCTGGGTCTGCCGCGTCTCAGACGCCACCGGCTCCGTCGCCATGCGTTCATCCTCCTGAACATCGCCACTGCTCGTTCGCTGTGATTGCGTGCGCCATATGCCCGCCGTTGTCGGCCACAGCATACCGCACGCAGCGCGCAGTCCGGCGCCCGCCAGTGGCTCCCTCCCTTCGCCCAGCGTCGCGATGCCCGCCGCGAGTTCCCCTCCCTGAAGGGGAGGGGGCAGGGGGAGAGGTTGGCCAGCCTTGACGCCGCCGCAAGCGCCGCGATATGCTGCGCGCCGAGCGGCTGGGAGCCAGGGGCAGACGAGCGAGAGTGAGGGTGACGCCCGCGATGAGCGACACAACAGAGATCACGATTAGCGCGCGGATGCGGCTGAGCGATGGCGAGCTGGCCGAAGTTCTGGCGCTCAAGCGCGTCTGCGACGACCATGAAGGGCTGGACCTCAAGCTCGGCTTCGGCGCCGCCGACCCGGACACAGCCACCTATCCCGCGCTCTTGCTCGCCCGCACAGGCCAGCGGCTGGTTGGCTTCTGCTCGCTGGATGGCGACGCCACGACCGCCGAGATCTGCGGCATGGTTGACCCCGACTGGCGTCGCCAGCGGCTCGGCTTCCGACTCTTCGAGACGGCGCGCGCGGCCTTCCGGGCGGCGGGCGGCGAGCGCATCTTTGCCGTCTGTGAAGACGCCTCCGCATCCGGGCGCGCCTTCCTGACGGCGTTGGCCGCCCAGCGTGCCTTCTCGGAGCATCGCATGGTCTGGCGGCCCGACGCCGCGCCCGCGCCCGCCGCGCCAGATGATTTCAGCGTCGAGCGGGCGCGGCCCGAGGACTTCGAGCCGCTGGCGGCGGCGCTGGCGCGCGCCTTCGATCAGGGTGAGGAGCGCTTGCTGGCTGACCTCACGATGGCCTCGGCCATCGCGACCGAACAGGTCTATGTCGCCCGGCGCGCGGGCGCGATCATCGGCGGATTCCGGCTCAGCATCCTCCCCGATTCCACGGGCATCTACGCCTTTGGCATTGATCCCCGCTATCAGCGCCAGGGCTGGGGCCGCCAGATGCTGGCGCGAGCCCGCGCGCTGGCCACCGCCCAGGGCGCGGCGCGTGTCAGCCTGGAGGTGGACACCGACAACGCGCCCGCCATCGCGCTCTATCGCTCCAGCGGCTTCGCGATCATCACCACCTACGGCTACTACATCTTCTCGCCCACCCTGCTCGCCACCGGCCTGCGGCTGGATGAAGCGCGCTGAGGGAATCTCGCTCGCCATCGCCCGCTAGACATCCTCAACCACGGACGGCTACAATGCCAGCGACAGGCGTTCGACCCTCAGCCAGCGCGGCGCCTGAAGTATCCCTGGCAGAAAGCGAGAAGACGGCAGTGCAGCAGGACGCCCAACGGCGCGCGCATCCCGCGGGCAGCGCCGAAGACCAGAGCGCTCCCCAGGGCGCCAGTGCGGCTCCCGGCGCCAGCCCCGCCCGCCTGATCGCGGTCTACCCCGGCACCTTCGATCCCGTCCACAATGGCCATATTGACATCGCGCGCCGCGCCGCGCACCTGGTGGATGAGCTGGTCGTTGCCGTCTACGCCACCCCTAACAAGAACCTGCTCTTCTCCACCGAGGAGCGCGTCGCCCTCTGGCGCGCCACCATCGAGGACCTCGGCCTGACCAACGTGCGTGTCGAGCCATTCGCCGGGCTGACCGTGGACATCGCGCGGCGCGTCGGCGCCAAGGCCATCGTGCGCGGGCTGCGCGCCGTCACCGACTTCGAGCTGGAGTTTCAGCAGGCGCTGATGAATCGCAACCTCGCGCCTGAGATTGAGACGCTGATGATCGTCACGGCGCTCAAGCACCTTTTCGTCAGCGCCAGCCTGCTCAAAGAGGTGGCCAAGCTGGATGGCGACCTGGACGGCATCGTCACCCCCGCCGTCGCCCGCGCCATCCGCCAGAAGCTAGGCCAGGCGGAGCGGCGCGATGGCTAGTGCGGAGAACGACACACGCCTGCCTGCCGACTGGCTGCTGACCAATGTCAGCCGCCTCGTCACGCTGGACGCGGCCAGTGGCGGCGCGGGGCCGCTGGGGGTCATCGAGCGGGGGGCGCTGGCCGCGCGAAACGGGCGCATCATCTGGGTGGGGCCAGAGCAGCGGCTGGCGGCTGAGGTCGCGGTGGAGGCGGTCGCGCCAGCCGCGCGCGTGGATGCGGGTGGGCGCGCCACGCTGCCCGGCTTCGTAGACGCCCACACCCACTTCATCTTCGCGGGCGACCGCTCCGAGGAGTTTCATCTGCGCCACGCGGGCGTCGGCTATGAGGAGCTAGCGCGGCAAGGGCGCGGCATTCTCAGCACGGTGCGCGCCACCCGCGCGGCCAGCGCCGACGAGCTGCGCGCGCTGGGCGAGGCGCGGCTGCGCTCCTTCGCGGCGCATGGCACGACGACCGTGGAGAGCAAGAGCGGCTACGGCCTCGATCTGGCGACCGAGGGGCGCATCCTGGAGGTGATGGCCGCGCTGGCGCGCGCTGGCGAGACGGTCGCCCTGCCGCGCGTCGTGCCGACGTTTCTCGGCGCGCACACGCTGCCGCCAGAGAGCCGCGGCTCGCCCGAGGCCCGTGCGGCCTATGTGGATATGGTCTGCGACGAGATGCTGCCCGCCTTCGCCGGGCGTGCGCGCTTCTGCGATGTCTTCTGCGAGTCGTCGGCCTTCAGCGTGGAAGAGTCGCGGCGCATCCTGCTGCGCGCCCGTGCGCTGGGCTATGGCCTGAAGATCCATGCCGAGCAGCTGAGCGCGTCAGGTGGCGCGCGGCTGGCGGCGGAGCTGGGCGCGGTCTCCGCCGACCATCTGGACCACGCCACCGACGACGAGCTGGACGCCTTGCGCGACGCGGGCGTGACGGGCGTGCTGCTGCCCGGCTGCAGCTTCACGCTCAGCGCGCCGTATCCCGCCGCGCGCCGCCTGCTGGATCGCGGGATGACGGTGGCGCTGGCGACCGACTTCAACCCCGGCACGTCGTATAGCGAGAGCATGCAGATGATGATCGCGCTGGCGGTCAGCGCGATGGGCATGTCGCTAGAGCAGGCGCTGCGGGCGGCCACGCTGGGCGGCGCGAGCGCGCTGGCGCTGGCCGACGAGGTCGGCAGCCTGGCGCCTGGCAAGCGCTGCGACCTCATCATCTTGCGCGGCGCCGACGAGCGTGAACTGGCCTACCACTTTGGCGTCAATCTCGTCGCCGCGACCTATATCAGCGGTCGCCGCGCGGAGGTGTGATCCCCTATCTCCCCACTCGTCGGCTCTCCAGTTCATCTGGTTCAAGTGAGAACGCGAACCGAATCACTTTCGCCTTCTGGAAGACCTGCTGGCCGCCGTCCGCACGGCGCCACCAGTAGCCATGCGCCACGACCCGCGCCACCTTACCATCCAGTGCGCTCTCGTGGGTCGTGACCCGTTGCGAGCCGTCTCCCGCCATCATCTCGGGGTTGAACGGAGCGCCCATCTCGACCTGCATGCGCTCGATGCCAAACTGCTCTTCGAGCAGTGATTCAAGCCGCAGCGTCAGAGCATTGACAGCGCGCTCGAAGCGAACCTGCTCCTCACTCGTGGCCGCGGATGTGACGTCTTCACCAATGCCATACTGAGTTCGGGCGTCGGCGATGGCCTTGATCAGCTTGTTGACCGTGTTCCGGTCGCGATCCCACTGTGCGTTCTGCGTCGCGTTGAAGTCGTGCAGCAGCGCCTCGTAGGTTTTCCGTGAGACATAGCGTTGCGGGTTGTTCTCGATCTGCGCGCTCAGCGCGGCAAGCTGCTCCTGCGCGCGACCGATGTGCGCCTGCGTGAGCTGCAACTGCTCTTCCAGTTGGGTCACCTCGCCCGACGCCTGCCGGGGAATGTACCCCAGCGACGCCGGAATGACCTCACCTCGCGCCGCTGCGGGCGGCTCCTCGCGCCGCTGCTCCACTGGCTGCGCGGCGGGTTGGTCGGCTGGCGACTGATCAGGACGAGTCGCCGCTACGGATCCGCTCTCTGGACGCGCGTCTCCCGCCAGCACGCGCGACTGCTCGACCAGGGCGCGCATGCGGGCGATGTAGGCATCCACCAACTTACGGGTCTGGGCGTCGCGATTTGCCACCGTGACAAGATAGGCGCCAAGCATATCGCCAATATCCGCGAATGCCTGTTTGTCGGAAACGTGTGTCGCGTAGTGCGCGGCTCGCTTGAGCAGTTCGTGGCTCTTGTCGGGCAGATTCGTCTCGTAGGCCTTGCGGACATAGGCAAGCAGCGCGCCATAGGCGGCGTTCGCGTCATCGTTGATGCGTCTCCACATCAACAACTGCTCGTCGGCCTCATCCGTGTGCTTGCCCCACGGCGGCAGGTTGAACGGCAGGCGAGATGCGCCCGCGTCGTGCGAGTACTTGGCCGCCTGTCTCAGAACGTTCAGATCATCCATTCACATAGGCCTCCCAAACGAGAGATTCGAGAGATATGCGCCACGCCGCTCCTGGTGGCAGGCGAGCGCCATCTTGCGAGCGGACGGCGCCAGCCTGTCAATCGTTGCGTATGTCAACCTGCCAGATCATGGTCTGCTCAATCACCTCGCCATGCTCGCCGGTCGCGCGCACGAGCAGCAGGTTGTCCTTTCCGATAGTGAACGTGCATTGGACTGAATAGGTCTGCTTCGCATGCGCTGGCAGCCCCAGCTTGACCTCGCCGATGCGCTTATTCGCACGCGGATTCGCCTGCTCACCCTCCAGCACCTCAAAGCTCACCTCACGCTGACTCGCGCGCAGCGGCCTGAACTCGTGCTTCCGGGTGTCGCCGACGCGAATGATCTCATTGCGCCGCACGTACACCTCATACCAGGGGTAGTAGGTCTTGCGCTCGCCGGTCACGGTAGGCACATCCTTCTCCACATCGCGCTCCGCCACCGGGTAGGGCGGCTCCTCAGGCCGATGGGCGATGACCCCGTAGGAGTGAAGCGAGCGGCGATCATAGAGTGTGGAATCGAACCCGTAAAATGCCGCTCCGCGCTGCACCAGGCTGGTCGCTACTTCCGCGCTCAGCTTCAGGAGTTCGGCCTGAGGCATCTGCTGCCCCAGGATGTTCCCGACATCTGGCAAGGCGCTTCCACCGCCGCCAATGACGATAAAGCGCACCATCTGGCGGTCGAGTCCGTCGCGCTGCTGGGCCTCCTTCAGGTAATCTTCAGTGGCATCGCGCAGTTCGCGGTGCATCGCCGCGACGAATGGCTGAATCTCATCCTTGCTCAGTTCCTGAAATTGCCCATCCGGCAGCTTGATCACATCCGACTGGAACTGACGCCAGTTTGAAAATGCGTTCCGCTTGAGCGCTTCCGCCTTGCGGAGCATGTCGAGCTTCCACTGCGGGTTAGCCGCATACTCGTCCCAGGCGGACTCCAGGTCTCTACCGACCACGATCCGCTTACGCAGCGCCGCCTGACCGCTCGCCTGGAGTTGGCGTGTCTTGTCGGCGATCAGCATGGCGAAGATCTTGTCCAGATTCGACATACCCAGCAGCGGATTGCCGCCCGCGACGAACTTGAGTCGAATGAAGCCCATCTCAGTCGCCTGCACCAGGCCGAAATCCGTTGTGCCGCCACCAAAATCGCAGACAAAGGTCGTCTGCTGATTGCCAAGCATGCGCGGGTTGCCGCCCACCCGCGCGGCGGCGATAGCGGTCGCGGTCGCCTCATCGAGCAGCGTAGGATCATCCCCGAAGCCCGCCTGCCTGATGGCTTCCTTCAGCGCCAGCATGCGCTTTGGGGGCCAGGCGCCGGGAAAGGTGAAAACATAGCGTTTCTCCACCTGTGGCTTGTCAAAGCCACGTCCCCGGAGAAACGCATCAATCTGGGTCTTGATAAATTCGAGCGTCTTGCGTGTCAGGAAGACCGCATCAACGCCTGCCCTGGGCGACCAGTCAGTCCCCAGGTGGCGCTTGAAGAGTGTGTAGGTGTTGGCGGGGTCGTTAGGTTCCCATGCGTCCTGCCCGACCCTGACGATCCTCAGGTCAGGCGAGACGTACACCACCGTCGGGAACTTCGGCTCGCCCACAACCTCCTGGATGGGCACGGGTTCAATGCTCAGCGCGCCACCGGGCATCTCGAATGCCATTGCGGCGCCCGAATAGGTCATACCAAAATCAATGCCGATACCAATACGCTTGGGCAGTAACTCCTCGATGAAATGAGCGCTCATCAGCCACTCTCCCTATCATCCACATCAGCCGCGGATGGCGTGCTGTTCGAGCCGTCTCGCCAGGTCATAGACGCCATCGCCTGGTAGCGGAACAAACTGGTCCAGACGCTCAGAGCCATCATCGAGGAGCTCGCTCCAGTCCTGGCTGGACATTGGATTCCTCGTGAGCATGATCGCCAGGTACTTCACCTGAGCAGCGGAGGGATCGGTTCCCATCATTGTCAGGTAGTAGACGTGTCGCTCCAAGACGCAGGCCAGCATCGTCTCTCCAGCACAAAGGAGCGATTGGGCGCTCACGCGAAAGTGCGGCGCGTATGTCATCTGCCAGCGCGCCACGACCTCGAGCGACGCCGCCAGTTCCGCGGTTGGGGTGGCGCGGAAATGCTGGAAGGTGTCTCTCACCGCCTCGTGCGCCGAGGTGATAGATTCGACAACACGCGCGCCCGCATCGGCTCCGCCTGTGCGCTCGTAGGCGTCCAGCGCCGTCAGCGCGCCGTCGAAGACGCGGCAGAGCATCTCCTGCTGACGCTCGATGATCCTTCCCTGCCGATCCTGCATGCGATCAACAACGTTGATCAGGTAATGCACGTCCGTCTGAAAGCGGAAGATCGCCTCCATCTCGCGCGCTTGCTGATCCTGCAAGCGCAAGATGACCTCATGCTCCTGGCGCTGCTGGTCGCGCGCCTTCAGCCATTTGGGCAGCTTTTTGAGCAGCTTGCTGGCCAGCGCCTTCAGGCCCGCGATGCCTATGCCGCCCGCAGCGTGTTCGAGAGGAGTCATATCCACCACCCCGCAGGTTCCTTCTTACGCGCGCTAAGAAAACCTCACAAACAGTATAGCGTATTTCGATAGTATCGCGCAAGCCGCTCCGCTGCCCGCCCGACGACCGCCCCGCACTCCACCGGCGCGAGCAGCCCGCGACCCGTGGCGCGCTCCACCTGGCGGCGCCTGCCTCTCGCTCGCGCTTCCGCGACAAGGGGCGGGCGCCGCCTCGTGCGTCTCCGCAGCGGCGCTCCGCTGCGGAGACCAGAAACTACATCCAGAAACTGCATCCAGAAACTACATCCAGAAGGCGATCTCAGGAATCTGCTGATCCCAGACCGCCCGCACCGCGTCGCTGCAATTCGCCGCCCGCCTGGTCTGATCAAGGTAGACCGCTAGCAGTTCGTAAAATTCCACCGCCGCCGCCGTATCTCGCAGGGGAAGGTCGAGATGGATGCGCTTGATCAGAGGCCAATAGGCGCTCGTCACACCGTTCAGAACGCCCGCCTGCGAGACATTGCTCTGGACGATCTCATACAGCGCCGCCAGCGGCCCCAGCAGCCGGGGGAAATCAACATGCAGCCACTGGATGGTCTTGCGCGCGCTGCGTGGCCGCACGCCCAGCAGGAACTGTATCTGCGCCTCCGCGTCAGCCACATCGTCAGCCACATCATCAGTCACGTCGTCAGCCACGTCGTCAGCCATTGCTGATGGCGCTGCTGAAGCCGCTGGGAGGAGCGGCGATGCCCTCGCGCCCCCTTGTTGACCTACGCGCTCGATCAGCGCTTCGATCAGCGCTTCGATCATGCGCGACTGCTGTGTGGCCCGCAGCTGAAGCGCCTGCAATTGGCTCAAGAGCCTGAGCAGATGATCGAATTGATCGCGCGAGAACTCGGGCGGGCGGTTGGGTGGGCCCGACTCGTCCGATGGCATAGGAGAGATCCTCCTCGTTCGCTGGCCTTCGCTGGCCCTCGGGGGGTCGCGACGTTCGCGACTTCGCGGCGGCCGGACCCGCTGGTTCGCACTACCATGCCGTGCCAACAGAGAGCGATGTACAATTCGCACTACCATACCGTGTCGGCGCCAAGGGCGGGCGCAGCGCCTTCGCCGAGAGAAGCCGTCTGCGTCATAGCGTCAGCGCGCGTCATAGCATCAAATCGCCATAGCATCATCGCCAGGACTTCGCCGCGCGCGCCTGACCACCCAGGTGAGTATATCTGACAGCCACAGCCAGGATGGCTATATTCAAGGAGCGAATGCGCTCACTGTGCGAAAATATGAAGAGGCCCCTACCCCTGCCATTCCATTTGGAAGTCTATCATACTCAGACGTGGATCGGCAAGCGGCGGAAGCGGGATATGTATGGTCATTTGGAAACGTCTGCAACACATGTCATGTTGCACCATTGCATATTACAGCGAAACATCATACTATTTGCCTGATTAGTCATCCGAATCAGGGGCGTGCATGCAACATCCACTCGCGCGCAACAAGAGCGGGCGCACGAACACCGCGCCAGGCAAGACACGGCCAATGCCTGGCGCCGCTGTGCGCGCCTGGCGACTGCATCGCCGCCTCTCGCTCACTGATGTCGCTGACAGCGCCCGCCTCGGACCGTCCGGGCGGTCGTGGCTGTCACGCGCCGAGCGAGGCTTGATCCAGAACGTGCGAGAAGAACGCCTCCGGGCGCTGGCGCAGGTGTTGCAGGTGTCGGCGCGCGCGCTCAGCGCAGGCATACCTCCGCCGCCGAATGATGCGGCGAACGACAATGCGCCGCCTCCCGCAGGCTCGCGCGAAGCGCGCCGCCGCACCAGCGCGATCGAGCGGCTGCGACAGGATGTCGCCGGTCTGCGTGGCGAGATACAGCGCATGACTGATCACGTTGAGCAGTTGATGACGGCGTATGCCGCGCTCGCCTCACGTAATTTCGACACTGACCACCCCGCATCCGACACCTGGGAGGCGCCACTGATCGTCGCCGCCGACCCTCCCGCTGAGTGGCGCGCGGTCGTTGAGCGCTTTCGCAGCCATGTCGCGACGGAGGTGGCGATGCAGGCGGCGGACGGAGATACGCTCCAGGCGCATAAGCGCGTGCGCGTCAAGTTCGGCGACCATGTCGTGGTGGCGCACCTGCAACCCCCCGCACAATTTACGCATTCAATGACGCGGCTGGAGGGGTCGGATGGCGCCCGATGCCTGTTCATGGATGGCATCTCGGAGTATTTCGTGCCGCTCGATGTACACAAAGAGCGCGGCAAGTGGGCTGTCGCGCATGGCCACCTGAAGCCAGCCGAACTCGATCAGATCATCCTGACCCGTCAACAGCGCAAGGACGAGCTGAATGCGCAACTGAAGCAGCCCAACGCCAGGATACGAGACCTCTATACCTGGCGCGCCCTTGACGAACTGGTGGTCAACGGACGCTACGCGCTCGATGACCGATTCAGCCACTACGGCGCGCCGCCGCTGCGGCAGAAACAGATCGCCCAGACACTCACACGGCTGGCCGGCTTTCTGAATGCCAGCCGCGAGGCCTCCGAGTTGCGGTTCGTGGAGGATTCTGACTGGTCGTGCTTCTTTATGGCTAAAGAGGATCAGTCTCTACTGATTGAAATGTGGATCTCTCCGTACGAGCGCGTGGCGCTTCCGCCACTGCCGCCTTCGATGCGGCAGATCGCCGACTACTGGGTGACTCACAACGA
>JAICVT010000009.1 GCA_025935235.1 Ktedonobacterales bacterium
ATTCGATGGCTCAGGATCCTGAAAGCCCGTCAGGCGCAGCTCCTGCCCATCCAGCGCGAAACGCAGCTCCGCGAAGCGCACCTGCGGGCGAATGTCGCCCTTGGTCGAGCCGAGCGGCACGATCTCCTGCTGGGCGAACGGGATCACACTAGCCACCACGCGATAGTTGGGATCAGGCGGAAAGTAGCTCAACCCACTGAACGCCGCGCCGCGCTCTTGCTCCGTGATGGGCGACTCCGAACTGGAGCCAAACGCTTCATCTTTATTCGCGCGATACTCGTTGACCGCCGCGACATACCCGTTCTCATCCGTATGCGCCATCGAAACGCTCCCTCGATTCCCTGCTGCTCCCTGCCGTGCGACGCCATCTATGGCCGCGCACGATCCCTCCGCACGCAGCATACCCCGAATCACCTTTCGCGCGACGAATCGGCCTCTCTGCTCAGGCTGCGTGACCCGCCGATGTGTTACACCTTCAGCGCGGCTGTGGCGCAAACGGGTAGAAGACCTGGTTGAAATCGCCACGCGGGGTCTGGCATACTGCCAGCGAACGCAGTGAGTGGGGAGGATGCTCCGATGAAGCAGGTTCAGACGCGGGTACAGGTTGGTCATCCCGCACCGGATTATGCCGCCGCGCTCGGGAAGCTAGAGGCGATGCGCGCGCTCGACACGGCGGAGGTCAACCCGCAGTGCCAGATACAACTGCTCAGCCACGGGCAAGCAACCGAGCGCGCCATCGTCCTGATCCACGGCATGACCAACTGCCCGCGCCAGTATCGCCAGCTCGCGCCGCTCTTCTTTGAGCGCGGCTACAACGTGCTGATTCCGCGCATGCCGGGGAATGGCTTGCTCGACCGCGACACGACGGCGCTAGCGCGGCTCAGCGTCGCCGAGCTGAAGCAGTTCGGACATCAGGTGGTTGATCTGGCGCGCGGACTGGGCCAGCGCGTCACGGTCGTTGGCATCTCGGCGGGTGGCACGCTGGTCGCCTGGCTGGCGCAGACACGCGGCGATGTGGATGTCGCCGTGTGCATCGCGCCGCTCTTTGGCCTGCTGCCCAACCTGCCTATCCTGAACGACCCCGCCAACTTCGCGCTGACCCACTTGTTCGCGCTGGCGCCCAACCTGATGACGCAGCGCGTCGCGCCCTTCAAGGGTGGACCGCCGCAGAGCTATCGCGGCTTCGCGACCCGTGGGCTGGCGCGGGTGATGCTGCTGGGGCGCGAGGTCTACCGCGCCGCACGCACAGAGCGCCCAGCGGCAGGTTCCATCCTGATGATGCTGAATCCGGTGGACCCGGCAGTGAATGGCTCAATCTCGCGGACGGTGCTGGGTCGCTGGCGGCGCCAGGGCGCGCGGGCCGATCTCTATACGTTCGACCCCGCACGCGGGCTGCTCCACGATGTCATTGATCCGGAGCAGGCGGAGCAGCAGTGCGACTACACCTATCCGATCCTGCTGGAGCAGATCGCGCGGCTGTGAGCGCGCCCCCAGCCCCTCCCCCGCCAGGGCGGAAGAGGGGAGCTTCCGCTCAGCCGAGGTGGCGATAGATCGCGCCGCCCAGCGCCCCAGAGACAGGCAACGGCAGTCGTCGCCAGGCGCCCGTCAGCAGGCGATATTTCCAGCTCGTCTCAGAGGTCGAGGCCAGCCCGGCAATCTGTGGATGGTAGTAGTAGGCTAGCGACTCCTCCACGCCGCCCAAGCTCTTTTTGTAGCTGACCAGTCCGGCGTTGTCGCGCGCGGTGCGCCCCAGATCGAAGCGGGTGAATCCCTGCTCGCCTGCCCACGAGATGGCTTCCCACATCAGCGCGTTGTTTGGCCCCATGTGCAGGTAGCGCGGATCCGAGGCGCCATAGGCGGCGTGCACGGTTGAGCCAGACGTCAGCAGTATCAACCCCGCCACTGTCGCGCCCTGGTGCTCGGCCAGCAGCAGCCGCGCCTGGCCGACGCGCGGGTCAGCGGCGTGGAAGGTCTGCCACACGTCGCGGAAGAAGCGCGCGGACTGGGCGGGCATGCCATGCTTGCGCGAGCGCGTCAGCAGATGCAGCCGATAATAGGTGTCCACATCGTCCACGCTCTCGCACACGCGCACCGTCATGTGCTCCTTGCGCGACTTCTTCACTTGCTTCTGTGCCGCGTAGTTGAAGCGCTTCCACATCGCCTGCGTATCACGCTCCAGCGGCACGACCCAGCGGCCATAGAGGTCGTTGCGCGTCAGGTCGTCGCGCGCCTCCAGCGCGGGCTGTGCGCCAGCGCGCAGCTCCAGATAGCGTGCGCGCTCCTCACGCGCCAGCGCCAGCGCCTGATCCACCAGCGTATCCATCGCGGCGTCGTTGGCGGCCAGCGGCGGACAGCAGTCCGAGAAGGGCAGCCCGACCACCCGCCGCCCGGTCAGCGCGCTGCGCACCGCCATCACCGGCAGCAGGCCCGTCAGCGCGCCATCGGCGCCATGCGCCAGCAGCAGACGCATGGGGTAGTGGTACAGGCGCGAGAGCAGATCGAGCCAGGCGGGCTGATAGTAGAACGGATCCTCAGTATGTTGCGCAATGAACGTATTCAGCGCTTCCTGATCGGCCACGACGCTTGACATGGCGCATCCCCTGAATCTAGCGATCCTGCATGTTGTATGGAGAGGAGTCTGACCGGCTCAGATGGGAGCGGGATCGGGTGGCGCGCCCATCATGCCGCCGAGAATCTGCGCACCTCCAGAATGCGCAGGAAGAAGTCCTGGATGGTGACAGAGTCTATGTCGCCGGTGATGGAGAGCGCCGCGCGCCGCCCCTCTGGCCAAATGCCGATGCGCGCCAGCGGCGCCGCACCCTGCTCGATCACCTTGACCAATGCACTGGCCGTGTGCTGGCGCTCGGCGCGGTCACCCCCCAGCCCCTCCGGGCGATCCACGAACACGCTGCCAGCCGCTTGCGCCTCCGACGCTACCCGCAGGATGGGATAGCCCTGCTCGCGCAGCATGCGCTCGACATCGGGGGTGGTGCGCTCCGAGAGCGCCACGCCAGGGAACGCGGCAGCCGCCACGACACATGATCTGCTCATCACGCGGCAGTCGCCGCCCGGCCACGGCGTCGTCTCGCTGCCCTCGATGGTCAGATTGCGCGTCAGCAGGGTGGCGCGCGGCGACCCGATCACCTCCACGCGCCAGTGGCCATCGCCCGCGCTCGTCACCTGCGCAGTCGTCTCCGCGCGCTCGCGCCACCACTCCTGCACCTCGCACAGCCGCGCGACCCAGACGGGCAGCGCGAATTCGCGCGCCTTGCGCAGCAGCGCATCGAGCGCTCCGCGCGCCAGCACGCCGCGCTCAGGGTGCAGGTTGAGTACGTAGATGCCTCCGGCGTCGTAGACGCGGCGCATGATGCTGCGCCACAGCTCGCCCAGACGATCGGTGTCAGTGATCTGTAAGCGGTCGAACAACATCTCATCATCGGGGATGCTCAGCGGGATGCGCACCAGTCCATCTTCGGTGTGTGGCCGCAGGTTGTACTCCGTGTACGGAATGGCCTGGAAGAGCTTTAGCGAGCGCGACAGGCTGTCGGCCAGCGCGGACGCCAGACCATTGACCGCGACCACGTCGTGAAACACCGCCTCATTACTATCATAGCTGAAGCCACAGGAGCGGAAGACCTCAATCGAGACCTCGTCCCACCCCAGATAGGGATTGCGGAAACCCGCGAACTGAATCTTTTCGCGGTCAAACACGGCGATGGCGTCGCGGGTCTGTCGCGCCTGAGCGTCTTTGCTGAGGCCGCGGTAGTCATTGTGTACATAGCCGTGGACCCCGATCTCGGCCCCGCTGCGTTGCACACGCCGAATCAGGCCGGAACTGCGGCCAAGCACACTGGCGGGGATGAAGAAGGTTGGCGCTGAGTCATAGGCCCGCACCGCCTCGATCATCGAATCGAGCGAGCGCCGGGTCCGCTCCTCAGACACGCCGAAGCGTGTGAACACCGTGACAAGTCGCCGTGAGAACGCGAGTACGCCTTTGGTTTTGATTGAGTACGAGACCAGATTCATCGCGTCATTGCCCTCGAACTATCCCCACACGCTCCCCTTCACACATCACACGCCAGCGCGAGCGCTATACGCCAACCGTGCGCTGCGGGCAGAAACAGTTTACCGGAATGTGGCGCATCCTACCTACGCAACATTACTCGAAGAGTGGACGAAATGCCAGATCGTATGCGGGATCCGTCAATCCTCGCATGCCAACCTGGCGCGCCGGCACACCCCCTACGATCGCGTAGGGCGGCACATCACGTGTCACCATCGCTCCGGCCATCACGACGGCGCCCTTGCCGATGTGGACGCCCGCCAGAATCGTCGCGCGCGAGCCGATCCAGGCGTAGTCGTCAATCGTGATGGGATAGAAGCGGGCGGGAAAGCCAGGGGCATTGAGGTCGTGCGTGCCCGTCACCAGCCAGGCGCCCGCCGACACGCTCACCTGCTTGCCGATGCGCAACCCACCCGTCGTGTAGAGCAGACATCCCTGGTTGATGACCGATCCCTCGCCGATGGAGACCAGCGCGCCACTCGCGCGCAGCCCGGCCATCTGCACGCGCTGGCCCATCAGAATGGACGTGGTGGGGTGCAGATCCCAGCCCAGCACGCGGCGATACCATGCGTGCCGCAGCGTGTATGACGGGATGCGCTGCACGATCTCATTCGTAGCATACTTCAGGGCCTGGCGCGCAATCTCGCGCGCTGACACGTGCGCCGTCCGCCGCCTGGCGGTCGGCGGGCCGGGTGGCCGCTGTGTCGCCGGATCCGTGCTTGCTACCATACGCCCCTCCGACTTCCCCATGCGACCCGGCGCTGGATCGGCGCCAGGTCGGCGCTTGTCGGCGCAGTCATTGCGCATCATCGCCGTCATAGTGTTAAAACGGTGTGAGCGCGAAAAAGCCTCACCTGAGCGACCACTAGCCATGCGCCGCGCCGCGCCACAGACCCATTTGGCGCGGCGCCTGCCGAGACTGAGACTCACGGCGTCTCAGGAACGTTGGAATGGGAGAGCAGGGAAATGACAAGCGTTCCACGGGATCGCAGCGCGTCGACTCAGTCCACCGCCATGCGCCTTTGGCGACCAGCCCGCTCATTCCCGCACGCGCTCCGTCTGGAGATTGCGAACTGGAGCGCGCTTCGACCAGCCGCCACTGGCCCACACTCTTTGGATCAGTTTGGACCATCTGGTGTACCAGCTCGATGACGAACCCGGTACAGATCGTGTCACGCCGGAGCGGCGCTTTGTCGCAGCGGCGACACGATACGACAGATACGCCCCCGACACCGCTTCAACACGAGGCAAGCGTATCGCGTAGAGGTATGAATACCACGGCTGCACCCCCGCCCAATCAGCGTGACACGTTGTACACAGACGGCAATACCAGAGTCACGAAGCGGGGGCGCTAGACTACGGGCGATAGGCCGTAGGGGAAGTCTGTGCATTTCGCAGGAGGCAGGACGACTATGCAGCGGGTATTAGAGATCTTGTTTTCGCGCTGGCTCCAATTGATCGCGCTTCTTGTCGTTCCCCTTGTCATCGCTCTGGGCATTGTACTCATTCAGCCGCGACAGTATGAAGCTAGCGCGACGATCTGGGCCTTGCGCCGCTATGAAGTTGTGGGCGCCACTGGCGCGGAATCTGATCTCAACTCGACCCCCGCTGAGACGCAGGCCACCGCCATCACGGAGATCCTGCAGACGAAGACATTCGCCCTGGCTATTGCGCACCAGGCCAACCTTGCCTCAACCTACAGTGCTTCAGCGCGGTCGAATCAGGATCAACTCGATAGCGCGATGTTTGATGATCTCTCGGCGCACGTGACAGCCACCGCCGTTGGCGGCTACATCGTGAGCGTCACCTACGACAACAAAAACCCAGCCATCGCGAAGGCGGTCGTGAAGGCCGTCATCAACGAGTATGGGACATCCGCCGCCGCCTTTGCCACTAGCGAGTCAAAGCAGCTCCTGCTGATCTACGAGGAACAGCTCCAGCAGGCGAAAGACGACTCGAATCAGGCGACCGCCGCCGCCGCCACCTATCTGCGCGAGCACCCAAACGCGGCAGCGGACAAGGATCCGCAGTACGAAGCGCTGGCCACCTCTGCCACGAACGCGCTGGGAAACGTCACCCAGATTCAGGGGCAGATTGACACCCTCAACAACACGATAGAGACGATCGGCGTGGGATCGAACACGCTCTTCACCGTCGTAGACCAGCCCGCGACTGGCGCCAGCCCCATCTCGCGTTCCAAATTACTGATCGAGGGCGCCGCTATCGGCGCGGTCGTGGGGCTGCTCGCCTGCATCATCTTCATCGTCATTATGATGCGCCGGGACCGCACCATCTACTCGGTGGCGGATTTGCAGAAGATCACTGAAGCTCCCGTGCTGCTCCAGATTCCACACATGCCACCGCGCATCCTCGCACAGACGGTAGATGGACTGGAGAGCGGAGAGCGGTTCTTTTTGATGAGAGGCGCGCCAGAAGGACGCTAGTTGGCGCATACTAGAAGAGGACGGAGAGGCTACAGATGGATTGGCGTAGCAGCCTGAGAGTAGGTGACACGATGCACATCGTTGACAAGCTACTGGCGCTCAGCACGCGCCGCGTGGTAGAAGACTCACCATTCGACGTGACGTCGCCGCTGGCGTCGTCTACCTCGGTGGCGCGACCCGGCGACGGGCATCGGCCACCCGCGAAGGGGAGGCCGCCCAGTCGCGCTAGTAAGCGTCAGGATCCGCGCAGTGCCCTGTTGCAGCGCCAATGCCTGAAAATGGCGCTCTCGATCTTCGCCACACCACAGGTGCGCAGCCTCGGCTTCACCAGCGCCATTGTCGGCGAGGGCAAGACGTTTCTCGCCAGCGCTACCGCAGCCGCCCTGGCATCCAAGGCCAACCGTCCGGTGGCGCTCGTGGACTGCAATTGGGAGCATCCTTCGCTCCATACGCTCTACAACCTGCCTGACGCGCCAGGGCTGGCGGAGTGGGCGCGTGGCGAGTGCGAGCTGGCGCAGATTCGCCATCAGGTGTCACCGTTCCTGACGGTCATTCCGGCGGGGGTGGCGCTGGGCGACACGATCAACATCACGCGCAAGCTCTCGGCGCACAGCATCAACTCGCTGCTGGCCGAGACCAACGAAGTCCTGATCGCCGACCTACCCGCCGTGCTCACCTCCGCCTATGGCGCGCAGTTCGCTCAGGAGCTTGACGCCATAACGCTGGTCGTGCGCGCTCGCGCCACCTGGGACTCCTTCATCGCGGAGGCGCACCACGAGCTGGACAACGCCCAGGTCGAAGGCGTCATCCTGAATGCCACGCAGTCGCGCATCCCGCGTTGGATTCAGCGCATGCTTTAAATGGCTGGCATTCGGCTGTGGTCGCCTGGCGCGGCGCATCGGCCTGCCGGGCAAGCCGGGCAAGAGAGAGAACGAGTCCCATGAAAAGCATCGCCGTCATCCTGGGTATTCTGGTGGCGCTCGCGTTCGTCGCGAAGGACTACTCGTGGCGGGTCAAGGGCGCCATTCTCGCGGGTCTGGTCGCCATGATTGTCATTCTGGCGCGCTAGCTCCGCCCGCGCCATCCGCCCCCGAAGCGCCCACGATTGCGCCCACGATTGCGCCTACGCTCAGCACAAGGTGCGCCCACTATGAGTCTTGTCGAGCAGCTCGCGCCAGAAGCGCACACAACTTCAGAGACCCTCGTCCGCGACCAGCGCGGCTGGAAGAATCCCGCGCCGGTCTTCGTGGCGATGCTGGCGTTCGCGGTGGGGCTGACGCCCGTGATGATGTACACCGACTTGCGCTATGGCCTGGGGCTGGCGCTCGGCGGGCTGATCGCCATCGTGTTGCTCGCGCTCACCCTGCGGTTTCCGATCTTCGGCTTCTACGCGCTGGAATTCGCGGCGGTCGTCATCGAGGAGAATTCGTTGGCGACGCCGATTGGCACCGACACCCTCGACGTCTTCTCGTGGCCAGCGCGCTTCGCGGGCATGCCTGAGCGCCCCATCGGCTTCTACATTCTGGCACTACTGCTCATCATCATCGCGGCTGGTCTGGCGACGCGCAAGGCCACCATCCTACGCCTGGGGCCGCTCATTATTCCCTTCCTGCTCTTCCTGGCGTGCGTGGTGATGGGCATCATTCACGGTCTCGCCACCGGCGGGGATTTCCGCATCATTGTCCTTGAAGTACGACCATTCTGGTATCTCTTTACCACCTATCTGATCGCCTACAACCTCATCACCAACAAACGTCAGGTCATCACCTTTCTCTGGATTCTGGTGCTAGGCACATGGTTCAAGGGACTACAGGGCTGCTACATCGTCATTACAGCGCTGCATGGCCATATCAATGGTTCAGCCAGCGAGATCATGGCGCACGAGCAGTCATACTTCTTCGTGATGATCCCGCTGCTGATCCTGCTCTGCGTCCTGATGAAGCGCATGCGCACGCTGATGTGGGTCTGCATCGCATCGCTGCCCTTTGTGGTCATCGCGCTGCTCGCGAATAACCGGCGCGCCGACTATATGGCCTTCGTGCTGGGGGCGGTGACAGTCTGGATTCTGGCAATCCGCATCATCGTCGCCTGGCGTAAGCAGTTGATCGTCTGGCTGCTCATCACGAGCGTGGTCGTGGGGATGTACATCCTTGTCTTTGGCAATATCAAAACGCCGATCTCCGCGCCCGCCGATTCGATCATCTCAGTCATTCAGCCGAAGGCGTCCGACACGCGCGATCTGGAGTCGAATCTCTATCGTGTGTTTGAGGACGCCGACCTGAAGTATACCGAGGCGCAAAGCCCGATCCTGGGCTATGGCTTCGGCAAGCCGTTCCTGACCCCCAGTCCGCTGCCCAACATCGTCGGGCTAGACCCCTACTACCTCTACATCCCGCACAATAACATCCTGTGGATCTGGATGCGCCTGGGTCCACTCGGCTATCTGGCATTCTGGTACCTGTTCGGCGCGGCCATCGTGCGGGGCGGCGTCATCATCAAGCGCCTGCGCGATCCTGACCTCCAGTTCGTCGCGCTGTTCGCCATCGGCTCGATCCTGATGGAGATTCCGCTGGCCTACGGCGACTATCAGATCTACTTCTACCGCAACATCTTCATTACCGGTCTGCTGATGGGCATCTTGCTGCGGCTGCCTGCCATTGACGCGAAAGCGGCGGTTGATGCGGTGACGGGTAAGAGGCTGCGCCGCCCGACGATGGCCGACCTGACGCGTCTGACCCGCCCCCTCGCCCGTCGTCCACGCGGCGTCATGGTTGATTCGGCTGGCGCCCTCTTCGAGGACGTGGGGCAGTCAGCGCCAGCCGGAGCGCCTGCGGACACGCACAATTCGAGCGGCCCCGCCAACTCCGCACACACCGCTCGCGCTAGAGGCGCGCGTCTGCGCGCTCGCTACGCAGCGGACCTCTGGCGAACATAGCGTGGCTCGCGTGCGCTCCACCAGGCGCAGGTCTGGACGACATTCCGTAAGGCTCTCAGCTCTGGTATGACACAGACGAGCCAGACGAAGCGGGCTGATGATCAGTCGAAGCGCAAAGCGCCTCTCCCGCCGCGGCGGGGAAGGGGTGGGGGCTAACTCACTTCGCAGGCTTGTAGAGCGCGATCTGCCTGGCGAATTCGACATACTGGGGCTTGGGCTGGTTGGTCTGCACGTCGAACATGTCGAGGCCGCCATAGGCGCTGTAGCTGGCGGCGTCGAACTGGCAGGCATAGGCGACATGCGCCTTGACCAGTTGCGCGAAGACGGCGGCGTAGAACGGCGCGACAAACTCCGTCTGATTCCCATAGGCGGGCGAGTGACCTGACGGGTCGAAATTCCACTCATCCACGCCGATCGGCAAGTCGAAGCCCAACGCCTGCTCGATGTCCGCTCGCACGTCCTGAATGGCGGGGTAGAGCAGGTTGGCGCGCGGCAGGCAGACCGCCTGCGTATCCTGATAGCAGGCGTACCAGTGGATGCTGATCGCATCGGGCAGCACGTTGGCCGCCTTGGCCATGACGAGGAACTGCTTGAGGAAGTCGGTGTGCGGATAGGAGATCACCGGCCCGAAAAAGAGCGCGTGCGGGTTGATCTTGCGCAGCGCGGGAATCTGAGTGATCCACGCGTTGCTGTAGGTCTCGACGGACATGCCGGCCCAGTCTGGCTCATTGCCAAAGTCATACATGAGGCAGCGGTCGCCGATGTAGCTGACCACATGCTCATAGTAGGCCTGGTCATGGATGCTTGGGATGTCTACCAGACACTGCGCGCCGATGTTCTGGATGGTCGTGATCCGCTGGTCTATCTGCGCATCGGAGGTGTGATCTTCGATAAAGGTGCGGATCAGGGTCGTACCCGCCGCCCGTAGCTGCTGCTGAAAGATGGGCTGCGTTTGCAGGTTGTTGGGAAAGTATTCGTCCGAGTCGTTGGTACCGAAGAGCAGCGATGATGCCCCTTCTTTCCAGAAGCTCTGCCCCGGCAGCACAGGCTTCTGTCCAGGGGTCGCGGTCGGGCTGGCCTGCGGGCCTAGCCGCGCGCCAGCGCCCGCATCCGCGCACGCGCTCAGCCCGATGATGAGCAGCAACACGATCCCCGTGAAGGATCCGCCAGGAAGAAACCGTCTTGTCATACGCCTCGTCATGTCGCCTACCACACGCTTCAGGCCGCGCCGCTGCCCGCCGTCATGGATCATCGCTCAGGGGGTGATGTCGTACTCGCGGTCGCATCGGGGGCAATAGCCGATCAGGCGGCCATCTTCCTCGCGCACGCGCTCCAACTGATAGGCGCACTCGCAGACGTAGCCTCGCGGGCGCGCCGGATTGCCCATCACCAGCGCATGCGGCGCGACATCGCGCGTAACCACCGAGCCAGCGCCCACCAGCGCGAAGCGGCCAATTGCCACGCCGCAGCGCACGATCGTCCCGGCGCCCAGCGACGCGCCATAGCCAACCGTCGTCGCGGTGATCTCCCAATCCAGGGCGCCCTTGACTGTGCCATCCAGGTTGATCGCGCGGGGGAACATGTCGTTCGTGAAGCAGACATGCGGCCCGATGAAGACACCATCGTCTATGGTGACGCCCTCGAACAGCGACACGTTATTCTGGATTTTGACATTCGAGCCTATGCGGACGTGGGTATCCACGTACACACCTTTGCCGATGTTGCAGCGGTCGCCGATGACGGCGAACTCGCGCACCTGCGCCTGCGCCCAGATGCGTGTACCGGCGCCAATTTGCGCCTGCGCGGAAATCTCCGCCGTCGGGTGGATGTAGGGAGCCAAGAGAATCATTGTCCACTCCTTCTGCCCGCACCGCGTCCCTGGCCGCTGCGCGCGCGAGCGTTCCCCCTCCGACTTGGGGCGCGCGATCTACCGCGCATGGGCATCAACCGCGGCATGCGGCGTCGCCTCCGATCGAATCCGCGTCGCAGGCTCCAGCGCGATTTCGCTCCCGCCCGACCGCAGCGACTGCTCGGCGGCGGCGAGAATCCGCACGACGGCCAGCCCGACCACGCCATTGGCGCGTGGGGCGACACCCTTGCGCACAGCGTTCGCGAAGTCCTCGCACTCCAGCCGCAGCGGTTCGACGTTGGGATCAATGTAGGGAATGTTGATCGCGCCATAGCGCAAGTTGACGACTGGGTCAGCGCCCACATCGGCGCCCTTGTCGAACAGCCGCAGTGCCTCCTGCTGGAGAGTGTCGTCGTAGACCGCCATCCGCCCATCGCCGATCAGCGTCACGCGGCGCACCTTGGTGGGGTGCATCCAACTGACATGGATGTGCGCCGTCGCGCCATCGGCATAGCGCAGGTCAATGTGGGCGTTGTCGGCAATCGCGGGGCGCAGATGCCCGTGCGCCGTGACACGCACGCTGGTCGGCTCGACACCCAGCACATAGTTGAGGATCGAGACATCATGCGGGGCAAGATCCCAGATGACGTCAATGTCATTACGGAACAGACCCAGATTCAGCCGCTCGGTCTCGACGCAGAAGACGCGCCCCATATGACCGCCAGTCACCAGCTCGCGCAACTGCTCCACGGCAGGACTGTACTCGAAGGTATGCCCTACCATCAACACCTTCCGCGCGCGCTGGGCCAGCTCGACCAGATCGTTCGCCTCCGCGACGCTGGCCGTGAGGGGCTTCTCCACCATCACATGTTTGCCGCTCAGCAGCGCTTGCCGGGCCAGCGCGTAGTGCGTGCGTACGGGCGTCACGATCACCACGCAATCCACATCCGAGGCGAAGAGGTCTTCTGGGCGCACGCTAACCTGCGCCGTCGGGAAGTTCATCGCCACCTGATGGATGCGGTTCTCATCCATGTCGCAGATAAAGGTAAGCTCCGCATCGCGCAGGCTGCTGATGTTGCGCGCGATCTTGGGACCCCAGTAGCCCCATCCGATGATGCCGAACCGTAGCTGGCCGCTCATGTGTCCCCCCTGTCAGGCGCTCAAACTGGTCGCTCGTCGTGCGGTTCTGGTTGCGTCTCAGCGCCACTCGGCGCTAGTGGGCGCTCGCGGGCGCCGAGCATGCCTGCTTCAGCGCGTTGATGACGGTATCGAGCTGCTCGTCGGTCAGCTCGGGATACATCGGGATGGAGAGGATCTGGTCGGCGTACTCCTCCGTCACCGGGAAGTCGCCGCGCTTGTAGCCCAGTGGCGCGCACGCGGGCTGCAAGTGGCATGGAATGGGATAATGTACGCCCGTCAGCACGCCCGCCGCCTCCAGATCGTGCTTGACACGGTCGCGGTCGGCGACACGCACGACATACACGTAGTAGATATGCCCTGCCCACGGCTCCGCCTCTGGTGTGGCCAGCACAACCCCGCGCAGCGCCTCGGTATAGGTGGCGGCATGCTGGCGACGGCGCTCGTTCCAGCCATCCAGCAGGGGCAGCTTGACTCGCAGAATCGCCGCCTGGAGCTCATCCATGCGCGCGTTCGTGCCGATGATCTCGTGCTGGTAGCGCACGCGCGACCCGTGATCGCGGAAGGTGCGCATGTCGGTGGCGTAGTCGGTGTTGTTGGTGACACAGATGCCCGCTTCGCCATAGGCGCCGAGGTTCTTGCTGTAGTAGAGGCTAAAGCAGCCGATGTCGCCAATCGCGCCCACTGGCTCGCCTTTATAAGTAGCGCCCTGTGCCTGCGAGGCATCCTCGATCACGAGCAGCCCATGCTCGCGCGCGAACGACATGATGGCGTCCATGTCGGCGGCATGGCCGTAGAGATGCACAGGCATGATGACCTTGCTGCGTGGTGTCAGCGCGCCCGCGAGCTGGCCGCAATCCATCGTGTATGTGGTCGGGTCGCAATCCACGAACACCGGCGTCGCGCCGACCAGCGTGATCGCCTCGACGGTCGCCATGAAGGTGTTCGAGACCGTGATGACCTCGTCGCCCGGCCCCACTCCGCACGCCCGCAGCGCCAGGTTGAGCGCGTCGGTGCCGTTCGAGACGCTGACGCCATGCGCCGCGTGGCAATAGGCCGCGAACTCCTGTTCAAACAGTCCCTGCTCCGGGCCGAGGAAAAGTGTCATGCCATCGAGCACACGCTCGATCGCACGCAACACATCGTCGCGGATTGACTGATATTGAGCGCGCAGATCGAGTAGCGGAATCGGAGTCGTCATGCCCATCCTCTCATCGCCCATTCCCCAGGCGCGGCGAACCATCGTCAGGCTTGTGAGCGCGGGAGGCGCTCACGTCGCTGGCCACGAGGCGCCAGCACGCACGTGTCAACACTGTTGAGCGTACCAGTGAGCCGTATGTTGGCCGTTCCAACGCCCGTGTAGATGAGGTGGCGCCACTGGCCTGAAGTGCAGGAAATCGAACACTTCGGCGAGCGCCTGTTCCGCGGCGCGCATGGCGCGCGGCGAGCAAGCTCCGTGCGCGACGCCAGGCCGCGCCGGGCGGGCAGTCACCCTGTCCCGAATCAAGCTCCCGAATCAAGCTCCCGAATCAAGCGGGAGATAGGCCGAGAGAGGCCGAAACACGCTGTAATACGTCGAAATGCGCAGCAAGCGCGGCCATGTATGCCTTTTTCACCCCAAGCGCGGGCTTCTCCACCCAAATCGCTACATCCTTCTGCACGGACTCATCATTGCCAGCCACTACCCTGATACGTGTGCGATTGCGCTCATACCGAGTGGTGAGACTGTGGGAGGTTGGACTATGGCAGCGCCTGCAACGTTCATTGAACGAGTGCGCGCGACCGAGGAACGCTACTTCTTCTCCAAGCGGCTCCTCGACGTGATACTCGCCACGGCGATGTTCGCGGCTGCTCTGCCGATCATGGTAGTGGTCGCTGTGTTGGTCGCCGTAGATTCGCCGGGGCCAATTCTCTACAAGCAGCGGCGTGTGGGGCAGAGTGGCGAAGAGTTCGATCTGTATAAGTTCCGCTCGATGCGGCACAATGCCGACGATGGCATTCACCGCACGGCCATCGCGCGGTTTATGAAAGGCGAGCGACTCGACAGCTCACGCACCACCGACTCGCCCTATAAGCTCGGCGATGATCCGCGCATCACCCGCATCGGCAGGTTCATCCGTAAGACCAGTCTGGACGAACTCCCCCAGATCTGGAACATCATCACCGGCCAGATGTCGCTGGTCGGCCCACGCCCGCCGATTCCCTACGAGGTCGCGTTGTACAGCAAACGCGCGATGCAGCGGCTCAACGGCAAACCAGGGCTGACCGGGCCGTGGCAGGTGTACGGGCGCGGCACAGTGACCTTCCACGAGATGGTCGAGATGGACATCGCCTACCTGCGCAACCGCTCACTAGCATACGACCTCAAGCTCATCCTGAAGACGATTCCCGCAGTGATCAAGGGCCGAGGAGGCGCCTAGCGGGCAAGCTGAACGTCTGCCATCCGGGCTGGGTGAGCCGGGATGTGAGGCGGCGCGAGCAGAACGGTTGCCAGGCCCGCGCACGTGACGTTCCGCAACCAGATAGATACAGGCGATATTGCCGCCTGACAGCCGCCTGACAGCCGCCTGACAGCCGCGTGGCGCCAGCGGTTGTCGGTGGTTGTCTGCTGCTAGGCAAAACTGAGTAAAACTCTTTGCGGCGACGCATTTGTGTGGCCTGTGCCACACGTGTGTCGTCTATCCCCTATGTATGCTGAAGACGAACGCTGTGTCACACCTTCCTTAACTCTCCGCGCGAGGCCTCAGCCCACATCCAGGGCGATCGGTAGCGCGCACGCGCCCAGCGAACCTCTGTGACACGGCTCTGTGTCCATGCATGCGTCCATGCACGTCCACGACACACAGAACACCCCTGGATTAAGGTGGTTTTCCAGGGGCAAAAATGACGCGAGCCCTCGCGCCGCTGAGTGAGAGGATTTGGGGGGACAGCTTGAACATTCTGGTCGTAGATTCAGACCGTGACATGGTGGAGATGCTGGTGGGGCTGTTGAGAGCACGGGGCCACACGGTTCATTGCACATTCAGCGCCGACCGCATCCGCTCTTCCTGGGAGACCCATAAGCCAGACCTGGTTATTCTCGACGTTTCAATGCCCGGTGTCGACAGCCTGGCGATGTGCCGCGATCTCCAGTCGCAGCACGACGCGCTCATTCTCGCCGTCACCACCGAGCACGATCCTCAGATGTACGTGCAGTGCCTGGAATCAGGCGCTGACGCCTTCCTGACCAAGCCATTCATGCCTAAGCAATTGCTGGCAAACCTTCACGCGCTGAAACGTCGTGTTCGCTCGACCTTGCAGCGCCAACCATCGTCGGTCATGGTAGCTGGGCCGATCCACTTCGATGCCTCGCGCAACGAGGTCAAGGTAGATGGTCGGTCGTCGCGGCTGACGCCTACCGAGAGTCGCATCCTGCAACTGCTGGTGGCCAACACCGGCGATGTCTGCACACTCAACCAGATCGTCTCGCATGCGTGGGGCTATGGTGACGACGGCGACACCTATCTGATCAAGGCGCACATCCGCCACCTGCGCGAGAAGATCGAGAAAGAGCCAAGTAAGCCGCGCTTCATCCGGACGGTTCCCGGCGTGGGCTACACGCTCTCGGCAGGCGGCGCTCCTTCCACGGGCGACAACGGTGGCTCGCCTCCCAACGGTGGCTCGCCATCCAGGATGGATGCCCGCGTGGGGGGCGATGTGGACGACGAAGTCGAGCTGAGCGACACACTAACCGACGATGAACTCACCCGATTCAACGGCGATGCTGGCGAAGACTCTGGCGACGAGCCATTTCGCGAAGCCCTGTAACCAGCGCGCGGAGGCGCCTCAGCGTCGAAGCCCTCTCGCGCCTTCTTCTCGCGTAGACTGTGCGTAGACCGCGCAACGATGCGCCAGCGAGATGCAAAGGATCGCATCTCCCTCACGTTTCAACCGTTCGACCTGCGAACCGAACCAGCACGGCGCTGAGACACGTTTTCGTTCTCATCCCGCCGGGAACACAGCAGCCCAAATACTGATATCGGCGTCATCGCGCCGCGCGTCGGCCAGGGTGAGTCGCGCCTCGCGACGCGCAGCGACCAACAGCGTATCGCTGACTATCGCCGCTCGCTCGACATCAGGAAGTCGCGTACCTCCTCGATGTCGCTGATGCGGCGCGCGGGCGGCAGCGCCAGCAGCGCCTGCCGCCCGTAGCTCTTGGTCTGGATGCGCTTGTCGAGGATCGCCATGACACCGCGATCCTCACGTGTGCGGATCAGCCGCCCCACGCCCTGCTTGAGCCGCAGGATAGCATTGGGTAGCACGTAGCCGCCGAACCAGTTGGCGCCCTCCGCCTTCAGCCTGGCGACGCGCGCCTCCTGCACCGGGTCGTCCGGCGGATCGAACGGCAGCTTGTCTATCACCACCAGCGAGAGGGCGTCGCCCGGCACATCCACCCCCTCCCAGAAGCTCTTTAGCCCAAAGAGTACAGCGCGCTCGCCCTCGCGAAACTGCCTCAGCAGCTCGATGCGGGTGAAGTCGCGCCCCTGCACGAGGATGGTGTAGCCATCCGTACGGAGTTCATCGCCGATGCGGCTTTGTACCTCATCCAGTGCCCGCTGGCTGCTGAAGAGCAGGAAGGCGCGCCCACGCGACGCCTCGACCAGCGCCCGCATCTGCTGCCCCATCTCATCCAGATAGGGGCCGCTGGCGCCGCCATAGAGCGGCTCATACCGCAGGCGGGGAATGTAGAGCCGGGCGGCGTTGGGATAGTCGAAAGCGTAGGGCAGCGTGACATCGCGCGAGCCTTGCAGTCCAACGCGCGAGCGGAAAAAGCTGAAGTCGCCATCAATCGCCAGCGTGGCCGAGGTGGCGATGGTCGGCGTGCGATCGAAGAGCTGCTCGCGGAGTAGCTCCGCCACGCCCAACGGCGCCGCCGACACCTCTGGCTGTTGTGCGCGCCGCCCGCGCGTCATCTCGACGTAGTAGACCCGCTCGTCGGGCTTATCTACCGCGAAGACGTGGCGCACGTCAGTGGCCAGCAAGCGCGCGCGCTTCACCAGCCGTTCGAAGAGTTGCTCGTCCTTATCGGTCATGTTGAGCGGGCGGTTGCGCTGCAAGCTGAGCGCGAGGTCATCCACCTTCTGCGCCAGGCGTAGGCCCTCCTGCAGCGGCTCGCGCAGGGGAGCGCGTCCGCGCGACAGTGGGCCAACCACCCGCAGCAGCGCCTCCCAGGCGGCGCCATTGGCAAACGTGACCTCCTGCTGGATCCGATCATCCACTACCTCGCGCAGTCGGCGCTGGTTGAGCAGGCTCGTGACTCGACCCGGCGTGACGGTGATGGTGAAGGCGCGTGTCGCCTCTTCCTCCAGGTGGTGCGCCTCATCAATCACCACCACATCACGCTCCGGCAGCAGGAAGCCACCCATCGCGGCGTCGAGCAGCAGCAGGGTATGGTTGACGACGATCACCTGCGCCTCGCGCGCGCGGTCGCGCATGCGCTTGACGTAACACTGACTGAAGAAGGGGCAGGCGCTCCAGGCGCACTGGTCACGGTCGGCGGCGACTTTGGCGCGCACGTCGGCGGGCAATGACCCCTGCACGAGGTCGAGATCGCCTGTCCACTCGTCGTCATCCGTCATGCGCTGCAACGTCGTGATGCTGGGCGTCTGGACGAGCGCCTGAAACGACAGCTCCTCGCTAAAGCGATCGAGGCAGAGGTAGTTGCCCATGCCCTTGACCAGCGCCGCCTCGAATGGCTGCACATGGCGCTGCGTGAAGGGGATGTCCTTGAAGAAGAGCTGTTCCTGGAGCGCCTTGTTGGCCGTGCTGAGCAGCCCGACCTTGCCTGAGCGCACGATGGGAAGCAAGTAGGCGAAGCTCTTACCGGTTCCCGTCCCAGCCTCCGCCACGAGATGCTGGTCGCTCTCCAGCGCATGGGCGACGTGGCGCGCCATGATGATCTGCGCCTGGCGCTCTTCGTAGTCGGGCAGCGAGCGCGAGAGCGTGCCGCCACGGCGCAAGTCGCCTTCCACGCGCTCAGCCAGCGGTCGGTCGTCTTGCGGCTCCATTTGGTCGGCGTCTGCCCAGTCGAACGGCTCATCGTCTGGCGATAGATCGGCGAAGGGGTCGTCGGGCGGTTCTTCGGGCGACTCATCAGGCGCGATGCCGAGCGGGTCGCCGGGCTGATCTATGGCCTCCAGCAGCGCGCTGGTAGGCGCGTCTTGCGCCACATCCTGCTTCGCGCTGGCCTTCTTCGCCCGTTTCGCCATGCTTGTCATCCTCTTCTCGCGTCGCCACCGATCACCGCCAGCGCAGTGTATCACGAGCATGGCGTGAAGGACTGGCGACCCTCGCGAGTTGCGAGGCGAGCGCCAACGGGAGTATAGTCGGAGGCGCGGGCGATCACCAGCGACGCGCGCCGAGTTCGCCGCGCGTGCGATACAATCGCCAGTGGGCCGATGGCGCTCCCACGCCGATGACCCTCACTCCACCGTCATCATGTACCACCGGGAGGCATACATCGTGGCTTCTGCCCTACCCAACATCCATATGTTCTTCGTGCCACTGGTCGTGGCGGCAGGCGCGCTGACGCTGATCGTGGCGATCATCCTGCTCGTCCAGCGCCGACGACTCAGTGACAGCAATATCCCGCTCAGCCAGTCGTCGCCAGTGCTGGCGCGCGTGTTTCGCTGGCTGCTGATCGTCACTGGCGTCCTTGGCGCGATCCAGGCGGCCATCGGTGGGTTGATCTGGCTGCTCGGCGGGCGTCCGGGCGATCCGCTGCACTTTGTCTACGGCGGCATCGTGCTGCTGGCGATTCCCGTGGCGTATGCCTACAGCGACCAGAAACGTGTGCGGCGCGACGTCATCATCATGTTGATCGCTGCGGTCGCCATCATCGGCGCCGCTATCCGCGCCCTGATGACCGGCGCTGGATTGCCGCCCCACTAACTACAGTCGAGGACCGCAACGCCCCCTTCTGGCTCCCCCTCTCCTCGCAGGCGAGGGGGTTGGGGTGTGAGGTCGCCCCTACGCCTCACCCGTCTTCGGCCCAAGCAGCGCATTGCCGCTCAGCAGCGACGAGCTGAAGGTGAATGTGCTGCGGCGCTTCTCGCGATAGCGCGCCTGCGCGTAGCTAATCATCGTCGCCAGCAGTTCGGGGAAGGGAACGCCGCTCGGCTCCCAGAGATAGAAGGCCAGTGAGCCGGGCAGCGTGTTGATCTCGTTGATATAGAAGCTGGATTCATCGCGCCGCACGAGGAAGTCCACGCGCGAGACGCCCGCCGCCCCGATGGCGCGAAACGCCTGGATAGCCGCCTGCTGGATGCGCTCGGTCAACTCCGGCGAGATGTCGGCGGGAATGATGCGCCGCGCCCCCTTCATACCGTCGGACTTGCCGCCCTTGAGATATTTCTCCTCGTAGCTCAGCGTGCCGGCGCTGATCGGCCGCTCGCAGGTGGAGGCGCGCACTTCCATGTCGTTGCCCAGCACGGCGCAGTTGATCTCGACAATGTCGAGCTGCGCTGGCTCGATCATCACGCGGCTGTCATAGGTCGCCGCGACATCAATCGCGAAGCGCAGCGCCGTGGCGTCCTCCGCGCCGGAGACGCCGATGCTGGAGCCAAGCGATACTGGCTTGACAAAGACCGGATACGGGAACGCCGCCTCGATCTCGGCCACCACGGCGTCTGGATCGCGCTGCCAGCGCGCGCGACTGACCACATAGTCGGGCAGCACGGGCGCGCCCGCCGCCCGCAGCGCCAGCTTGGCCATCAGCTTATCCATGCCGATCGCCGCCGCCTCCACGTTGCAGCCGACGTAGGGCAGATCGGCCAGCTCCAGCAGCCCCTGCACTGTGCCGTCCTCGCCGTGCGAGCCGTGCAGCAGCGGGAAGGCGACATCCAGCGGCTCGATCACCGGCTCGCCGCCTGCCCGCCCACCAAAGATGCCCTTGCGCTCGCTCGCGCGACGCGCCAGCAGGCCGGGCTGCGTGGCGTCGGCGCTGAAGATGATCGGCTCGGCCAGCGTCTGGAGATTTTCGAGGTCGCTGAAGTTCTTCAGGTCGAGCAGCGCGTCGCCGGTAAACCACTGCCCCGCCTTGGAGATGTAGATCGGGACGGGCGTGTACTTGTCGCGGGGCAGCGCCGCGATCGCCTGGTGCGCCGTCAGCACCGATACCTCATGCTCAACCGAGCGGCCACCAAAGATCATGCCGACACGCAGCGGGGACATCGCTCACTCCTTACAGTCATTCTGCAGATCCGATGCACGGAAGGCTCATGCGCGCCCATATCGTAGCGCCCACGCCCGCGCGACCGCAAACCGCCTGTGCCATTTTCACGGCGTTCGCAGCGCAGCCCGCACAGCCTACGGCGTCAGCGTCTGCGCGGGGATGACCAGCGAGCCATCGGCGTTGGCCGTCACCGTCGCGTGCAGTGGGTCGGCGGGCGCGACAGTCGCCGTCGTGGGGGCCAGCGGCGCGGGGATCGGCACATCCGCCAGGAAGCGCAGCCCCAGCGCGCGCGGCATCTGGAGACCCGTTGCGGTCGTCTCGACCCGCACATTGATGTCCGCACTCCCGTCGGCGCGCAGCGGTATCCAGGTGAAGAGCGTCTCGCCAGCCTGCCAGTGTTCTGGCGCGCAGTCGGCGGAGGCCGCGGCGCCACTGGCGCTCGCCTCCACGCGGAAGTGGCGCATCTGGTCGGCGGGCGCACTGGCCGCGACCACCTGCCAGCGCAGCAGCAGCGCGCCAGCCTGCGGCAGGCTGGCGCTCAGCAGCCGCAGCGCGTCGCCGTGGTGGTCGTCGAAGGTTGCCGGCGTCAGCAGCCGCTCACCTGCCAGCGGCGGCTCTTCGCCGCTGACCTGATAGACGGGATAGTCTGGCCCGCCGACCATCGGCAGCGTTCCGACCTGCTCGGTGTTCGCGAGGCGGGCCAGCAGCGTCGCCGCCGGGCTGGCCGGGATGACGGGGGCCACCAGCCAGGCGGGCGCGTCCGCGGCGGGCAGCGCCAGACAGTTGGCCGTCAGGCTGATGCGGTCGGGGTGGTCGCCCACCAGCGTGTATTGCTCGGCGTGCTGGTAGCGCGAGTCACTGGAGATGATGACCTCGATCTGCGCCGCGCCCGTCCGCGCCTGGGCCTGCGCCAGCGCATCGGCGCCACCCTGGAGCACGCTGAGCGGATAGCCATAGCCCGCGTAGGCGTGGAAGGTCTGGGGATTGGTCAGCGAGAGGGGATAGGCGATCCACTGGCCCGCCCGCGCCACGAGCAGCGCTAGCAGCGCCGCTTCGAGCGCGAGCGCCGCCGCTCTCGCCAGCCGCGCCGCGCGCCGCTCCGCCTGCGCCGCCAGCCAGCGGATGATCGCCAGCGCGCCGACGGCCGAGACGATGAACGCTGTGGGATAGAGCATCATCAGGTAGTGTATGGCGACCACGCCGCTGTGGCGGATCATCAGGGCTGGCGGCAGGGTCACGATCAGCCAGGCCAGCAGATTGATGCGCCAGGCGGCGTTGGCCCGCAGTCCACGATAGAGGGCCACCAGCCACTCGCGCGCGGCCGCGACCAGTCCCAATGAGCGGTCAAGCGCTAGCGCGCGCGCCGGGCGCAGCAGCCGCGCGGTCAGCACGAGCCAGCCCACCGCGAAGAGCAGTACGGCGAGCGCATTCAGGCTCAGGTCGAAGGCGTTAGTGGGATTGGCGCCATCGGGGCTGACACCGCTGAGGAGTTGATAGAGCCGCAATAAGACTACCGGACTATATGATACGTGTCCTGTTGCGAAGGAGCCAGCCGACCGCAGATCGGAGAAGCCACTGACCCACTCCCAGACCAGCGTCGGAATCGCGACGATCAGCAGCGCCACCGCCGCGCCGATCCACGCGCCGAGCCGAGGGAGGCGCGGGGCAAGGAAGACGGCCACCAGCGTGATGGGCGCCAGCAGTAGCGCCGAGGGGTGGAACATCGCCGCCAGCAGCAGCAGCGCCACATTGCCCGCGAACCAGCGCCGCCCCTCGATGCAACCCAGGAACAGCGTGAACACCCAGAACGTGATCAGCGGCGCGACATAGTTGGGCTGCCAGATGAAGCGGCTGTAGTTGATGGCCGCGCCGCAGGTGGCGAAGAGCAGCGCGCTGACCGCCGCGACACGCCGCCCGAAGTAGCGCAGCGCGAAGATATAGCTGACCGCGACGCCGATCACATTGAGCGTCGCGATGCTGATGACGGCGGGCAGCGGGCTGGCGCTGAGCGCCGCGAACGGGATCAGCGCGAAGATGCTCCACGGCGGGGTGAGCGTCTGGATGGAGAAAGGGATGCCCGTCAGCGGGATCACGCCGCGCGTCACGCTGGTGTGCGCCAGCCCAAACAGCCCCGACTGGTCAAAGAGGTATTGCGTCAGGTCGAGACGCCAGTAGCGCAGGAAGGCGCCCAGCGCGAGCGCCAGCCAGAACTCCCACTGCCTGGCCCACGCCCAGTTTGCCCATGCTGGCATCGAGATCACCCGCGCCGTCTCGCTGATGTCCGCCTGCCGCCCGCTGCTCTGCTCGATCACTCCCGTCTGTCCCCTGTCTGTCTCCCTGCCCCACGCTCTCGCGCCGTGGCCGCCTCGCATCCACCGGGGACGCCGCGCCACACTCAATGATGCAACGAATGACCCGCCGATTGACAACACCCGCGGACCAGCGGAAGAGGGAGCGGCAGCAGGGGCAGCGGAGGAGGCGGGGGCGCGCTAGCTGGAGCGCGCCTGGCGTGGCGGCTCGGCAGGCTCGGCGGAGGACGTATCGGCGAGGCGACGACGCTCAGCCTCGATGGCGGCCTGCCAGTGCCGCTCAGCGGCGGCGCGGACGGCGTTCACCTGGCTGCGCGCCCGCTGGATCGCCAGCGCCTGCTCCCTGGCGATGCGCCCGGTGAGGTAGGCCAGCGCGAAGTCGAGCGGCAGGTCGTCTGGCATGGCGGACTTGACCGCCGCGATGGCGGAGCGCACCGCGCGCTCGAAGGGCGCGAGCGCGGAGGGCGCTTCGAGCGCAAGTCCCTGGGCGTCCAAAACATCACGTAGAGTGGCGCAGGCCTCCTCGGCAAGTCCGTCGAAGGGATCGGCGCTAGCGCTGGTCATCATTTCGTCTCGTCGTAGGCGTCGTCATGCGCGACTGTGCGCTCATCGTGGCCAGTATACCAGATCGTCGCCGACGCGGCGCGCTGTGACCGGCGCCGCTTCACGCCGATGGCCGCCTGTGTTATAGTCGGCTGGATTACTTCGCCGGGCGCTCAGCGCAACTGCCACGCAAGGAGCCGCCATGCCACGCGACATCGAGAACATGCCGTTTCCGCGCCAGGCGCCGTTTGCCGCTGGCGAGGCCGCTGGCGAGGCGCCGCACGTAGCTGGCCGCGACGCATCCCTGCGGCTGGAAAACATGCTGCTGGAGGAGTTCAACTACGCGAGCGTGACCGCCTATCAGGCGCAGGAAGATCGTGCGCGCATGTTCAACCTCTACCTGCTGCTGATCGGCGTGCTCGGCTCCGGGCTGGCCGCCGTCTTCCAGCTTGGCGGTGGCCTCAAGCTCTACGCGGGCGAGCTTTCGCTGGCGCTGCTGCTGGTGGCTGGCCTGATGGGCGCGGCGTTCTTCACCAAGCTGGTCCGGCTGCGGCAGGCCTGGCGCGAGAGTGTGCTGGCGATGACGCTCATCAAGGAATACTACATCCAGGCGTTCTCGCACGACGCCCCCGCCAGCGCGCCCAACCCCGCGAGAGCCTTCTACTGGCGACTCGCGACCCTGCCGACCGGAGAAAAGCGCACCAGCACCACGGCTGTCGTCTGCTTCACCGTTGCCACGCTCAGCGCGATCTGCTTTGCCGGGGCGATGCTGCTGGCGGCGACACTCTGGCTGCCGCTCTTGCTCGGCGCACAGCCTGCTGGTATCGTGCCCTGGGCGCTGGCGGTGGGAACGCTGATTGTCGCCATGATCCTGTTTGGCTGGGGCTACAACCATGCCTTTGATCGCGTGCGCGAGGCGGCTCAGACACTCAACGCCGCCCACCGTGGCGAATTGCCCATCGCGCCACTCTGGAAGGCGCTCAAGTTGAGCGAGGCTGAGCGCGAGCGCACCCGCGCCTGGCTGCGCGAGCGCAAAGCCGATGCGAGCCTGCTGTTGGCGCTGAGTGAGTCGCCCGCCAACCGCTAGCGCCGCTGGCCAACCAGCATGAACGGAGTGAGGGCCTGAGATGTCATTTGATCCGCGCAACCTCCCCTTCCAGCAGACTGCGCAGTTCATGCAGGCCACCGAGACTGCTCCGCGGCCAACCAGCGCGCAGGAGCTGAAGGCCGAGAGCATCCTGCTGGAGGAGTTCAGTTACGCCGGGGTCAGCGCCTATCAGGCGAGAGAAGATAGCGCCGCGCTCATCAATCTCTACCTGCTGGCGACCGGCGCGATGGCCACGGGGCTGGGCGTACTGGCCAACGCCTACGCGGGTACGGCGCGCCCCACGATCAGCATCGTCGCCATCACCGCGCTGGTCATCTTCTCCATCTTCAGCTTCGCATTCTTCGCGCGCCTGCTGGGGCTGGAGCAGGAGTATCGCGAGGGCGTGCTGGCGATGGCTGTCATCAAGGAGTTCTACATCCAGCGGCTGCGGCGCACCGCGCCAGAGATCGAGCTGGCATTTCGCTGGCGGCTGCGGCGCGGCCCACGC
>JAICVT010000159.1 GCA_025935235.1 Ktedonobacterales bacterium
CGCCCGTTTCGGCGCCAGTCAGGCGATTGCCTGGTAGCTGGCCTAGCGCGACGGCTCGTCGCCTGCCGAGAGCGCCGCCTGTGGTGGAGCGGGCAGCTCGTTGAGCAGGTCTTCGCGCCGCTCGTGTACCTCCAGCTCCACATTGCCGTCGTTCACCACCGCCTCCACGATGTCGCCCGGGCGGAACTTGCCCTGCAACAGCCCTTCGGCCAGCGGATCCTCGATCAGGTTCTGGATGGTGCGGCGCAGCGGACGCGCGCCATACTCGGCGTCGTAGCCCTTGTCCACCAGCGCGTCTTTGGTCGTCTCCGGCACCAGCAGCTCCACCTGCTGCTCCGTCAGTTGTGTGCGCACGCGGTTGAGCAGCAGATCAACGATCTGGCGCACATCCTCGCGGCGCAGGCTGCGGAAGACGATAGTGGCGTCAATGCGGTTGAGGAACTCCGGCTTGAAGGTGTTCTTCAGCTCACCGAGCACCTTGTCGCGCATGGTGTCATATTCCGACTGGAACGCCTTCTCTTTGTCCTTGGGCTGCGCGAAGCCGATGGCGGCTTCCTTGTTCAGCAGGGACGCGCCGACGTTCGAGGTCATAATGATGATCGTATTGCGGAAATCAACCGTGCGGCCCTTGGCGTCGGTCAGCTTGCCATCCTCCAGAATCTGGAGCAGCATGTTGAAGACGTCGGGGTGAGCCTTCTCGATCTCGTCGAACAGGATCACACTGTACGACTTACGCCGCACCGCCTCAGTCAGTTGGCCGCCCTCATCATAGCCGACATAGCCTGGAGGCGCGCCGGTCAGGCGAGCCACAGCATGACGCTCCATGAACTCGGACATATCAATCTTGACCAGCGCGTCTTCGCTGCCGAACATGAACTCCGCCAGCGACTTCGCCAGCTCGCTCTTGCCCACGCCCGTCGGGCCGAGGAAGATGAACGAGCCTATCGGGCGCTTGGGATCTTTCAGGCCAGCGCGCGCGCGACGCACGGCGCGGCTGATCGTCTCGATCGCCTCGTTCTGGCTGATGATGCGCTTGTGCAGCGCGCTCTCCATCTCCAGCAGGCGCGCCGACTCTTCCTGCGCGATGCGCATGACCGGGATGCCCGTCCACATCGAGACGATCTGGGCGATGTCCTCCTCAGAGACGACTGGCTTCTCGTTGCTCTGGTCGCGCTGCCAGCCCGACTCCAGCTTGGCGATGCGATCGCGCAACTTGACCTCGCGGTCGCGCAGCTCCGACGCGCGCTCATACTCGCCGCTCTGGATCGCCTCGTCCTTCTCTCCCAGCACCGCCTGGAGGCCGCGCACCGCTTCCTTCAGGTTCAGCGGCGCCAGCGAGCGGCGCATGCGCACGCGGCTGGCCGACTCGTCAATCAGGTAAATGGCCTTGTCCGGCAGGAAGCGATCGGTGATGTAGCGGCTACCCATCTCCGCCGCCGCCTTCAGCGCGCCATCCGAGATGGTCAGGCGGTGGTGCTCCTCATAGCGTGGGCGGATGCCCTTGAGGATCTCGATGGTCTCCTCGACCGTTGACTCACGCACCATCACATCCTGGAAGCGCCGCTGCAGCGCGGGGTCCTTCTCGATGTACTTGCGATACTCATCGAGTGTGGTCGCGCCGATGCACTGAATCTCGCCGCGGCCCAGCGCTGGCTTGAGGATGTTCGCGGCGTCTACCGCGCCCTCAGCGGCGCCCGCGCCGACCAGGGTATGCACCTCATCAATGAAGATAATGCAGTCCTGGCTCTGCTTCAGCTCTTCGATGATCTTCTTGAGCCGCTCTTCGAACTCGCCGCGATACTTCGTGCCTGCCACCAGCGAGCCGACATCCAGCGTCACCAGCCGCTTGCCCAGCAGCGTCTCGGGCACCTCGCCCGCGATGATCTTCTGCGCCAACCCCTCGACAATGGCCGTCTTGCCGACGCCCGGCTCGCCGATCAGCGCTGGATTGTTCTTCTGGCGACGCGAGAGGATCTGGATGACGCGCTCGATCTCCGACTCGCGTCCGACGATCGGGTCGAGCTTGTTGGCGCGCGCCGCCAGGGTCAGATCGGTGCCGACCTGATCGAGCGTTGGCGTCTTGGAGTGCTTGTCGCGGCCACCCTCACCGTGCGGGTTGCCCGACTGATTGAGAATCTGGATGGTCTGTGAGCGCACCTTCTCCAGGTTGACGCCGAGGCTCTCCAGCACGCCCGCGGCGATGCCTTCGCCCTCGCGCACCAGCCCCAGCAGCAAGTGCTCGGTGCCGATATAGTGGTGATTGAGCCGACGCGCCTCATCCACCGCCAGCTCGATGACCTTCTTCGCACGGGGGGTCAGGCCAATCTCGCCCAGCACGATGCGGTCGCCGCGCCCGATGATAAACTCCACCGCGCTGCGAACCTTGTTGAGCTCGACGTTCAAGTTGCTCAGCACCTTCGCCGCGACGCCGTCTCCCTCACGCACAAGGCCCAACAGGAGGTGCTCGGTGCCAATATAGTTGTGGTTGAAGCGCTGGGCTTCTTCCTGAGCAAGGCTCAGCACTTTGCGAGCTCGCTCGGTAAACTTCTCGAACTTGTCGTTGTTCACCTGATATCCCCCCTTTCATGGTAGAGGGTGGACTCGAGCCCCTCCGCTACAGGTAAACCTGTCCCCATGATACGTTACCGTTCTGGGGAGCGTCAAGAAATCAGGGCTTGTCAGCCCGCATAAACAGCGGGTTCGCAACGCTTGCGGAGTGGTCGCCGTCCCCTGGCCGAGGATCGCTTCTTAGCGGTCGCCCGGCGGTGGGCGCGCTCTCTAGCATGTCGCCGCCCTGTGTCTGTGTCTACTTGCGCGCGATTGGAGAAGCTCGATGGCCCCGCCTGAAAGGTTCTGTCGCTCTGTCGTTTTAGGTATGGAATCCAGCGCTTGCGGCAGTCCGCTCAACAACGGATTCGCCCTTGCGGAGCAGCGCTCGCATTGGTGGGATCCTCGCCTCCCTGACAATTGATTCTGTGCGAGGTGTCCCGAAATGGCGATGCGCTTACGAAGCCGCTCGATTGACACAGGCTCCTGCCCCGATGGCAATCTGCCCGCCCTACGCGATTTGTGACCCGAAATGACCCGAACCGTTCCGAACCGGCACAGCGCCTGGCGGCGAGGCCAACCTGGCGTCGTACCTTCAGCAGGATGTATTAGCATCCCACCTGCCAATGCTCCGGACGCCGCCATTGGCGCTCGCCTCGCGGCCCCTCGGCCACCGGGCGTCATCCGCTTCTCACGGATGCGAGGAGGCGCGGGCATGCGCGCTTCTCAAGATAAGTGTAACGCATTCTACCCCACGACTTCACCCTGCCCGAACGTAGCAGGAAAAACAGATAGAGCAGCCCGCGAAGGACTGCTCTATCGTCTGGTGACACTTGCTCGCGCGCCGTAAGCTTCCCTCGCCTCACCGCGCTGCCTGGGCCTCGCTCTGTGTTCTGTGGGTTGGGTCGCGCATCTGGGAACGAACGCGCGTTACTGCAACAAATGGATCGCCGGTCCGCCGTCGTCTGCCACCAGACTCGACCACCACGGGGTGGATATCCCGCCGCTGTTCTCGGTGAAGAATGGGCAAGGGGTGTTGTTCGTCCACACGCGGAGGGGCAGGCTATGCCAGGTGAACGTCACCTGATACTCTGTGTACCCCGACACTGTCATGCAGCCTCCGCCACGCGAGAGCTCGGGAATGCTCGACACGCCTACAAGTGGCGCGGTGCTGAACCCAGTATTCAGACTGTCAATCGCCGCCCGCGTCTGCGCGTCGTGGGCGGACGTGGCGCGCGAGGTCGTGACGATGTTGAGGCCGGGTGCGCCGGACGGCGAGAAAAAGTCGTAGTTGATCGTGGTGACGGTCACGCCGTCAGGCGGCAGGTAGCGCGCGGCGACCTCGAAGATCAGGAAGAGCGCCACAACGATGACAAAGCCCCGACGAACGCGGCGGTCGCGCGGTCGCGCCTTCACAGCTCGCATCACTCGCATCGTATTCGTCGTTCTCCCGCGTTTCAGGGTCGCGCCGTCACCTCACACCACTATAGCAGACGGGCATAGCGGTGAAGCTATGCCCGTTTATGCGGTACCTGATACGTTGCGTGAACTGTCGGCGCTGGCCTGGGCGCATCACGCTTACATGGGTGATGCGGTCGCCGAGGCCGCCCGCCGCCGCGCGCCCGGATGGTAGGGGCGCTAGCTGACCGCCGCCGGAGTGCGCTGGGCGATCGGCGCGAACTTCAGATCCTCGCGCCCCACATACTCCGACTGCGGACGGATCAGGCGGTTGCCCACCATCTGCTCCAGCACGTGCGCGGTCCACCCAGCCACCCGGCTGGAGGCGAACGTGGTGGGGTAGAGGTCGCGCGGCAAGCCAACCGAGTTGAGCACGGCGGCGGAGTAGAACTCCACGTTCGTATAGAGCCGCTGGTCAGGCTTGCGGCGGTTCAACTCCGCGATGCCATACTCCTCGGCGGTGCGCGCCAGGGCGAAGAACGCCGGCGTCGAGGACTGCCGGGCCATCTCGCGCAGGATCTCGGCGCGCGGGTCGGTGGTCTTATAGACGCGGTGCCCGAAGCCCATCAGCTTCTGATGGTTGGCCAGCGCGTTGTCCATCCACGGCTTCACGTTCTCAGCCGTGCCGATCTGCTCCAGCATATCCATTACCAGCGCGGGCGCGCCGCCGTGCAGCGGGCCTTTCAGCGCGCCGATCGCGCCGACGATGGCCGAGGCGATATCCGACTCGGTCGAGGCGATCACGCGCGCGGTGAAGGTCGAGGCGTTCATGCCGTGGTCGGCCAGCAGCACCAGATAGGTGTCGAGGCTCTTGACATGGTTCTCTGGCGGGACCTCGCCAGTCAGCATGTAGAGGTAGTTGGCGGCGTGGCCCAGGTCGTCGCGCGGCTCCAGCGGCTCCTTGCCATTGCGCAGACGCTGGAAGGCGGCCACCACCGTCGGGAAGAGCGCCGTCAGCAGCATCGCCTGGTCAATCGTGGCCGTGCCAGAGATGGGGGCAAGCGCCGCTAGCAGCGAGATCTCGGTGCGCAGCGCATCCATCGGGTTGGCGCCGCCCTTCAGCGCCTTGAGTGCGTAGCCGCCATCGGTCAGCTTGCGCATCGGTCGCATCTTGGCGTTCAGCGCATCCAGCTCGGGCTGGGTGGGCAGATGGCCGTTCCACAATAGGAAGGCGACCTCTTCATAGCTGGCTTTGCCCGCCAGCTCATTGATGTTGTAGCCGCGATAAACGAGCTTGCCTTCCGTGCCGAAGACATGACTGATGTTGGTTTGAGCGACGACAATGCCCTCAAGCCCTTTTGGCGCCGTCATCTGTGTACTCCTCTTGATCGCATGTCGCGAGCGGTCCCGCGAACACCTTCGACGTTGAAAGATGCGATGCTGGCATCCAACCAGCGCAGCGCGCGGCCAGCATGCCAGGCGGCAAGGGCATCGGCGTCGCCAACCGCTGACCAGACGTGGTCAAGGTCGCACGCTCCACCCTCTGTCCCTTACTCGGTATACTAGTTGATTTATATTGATTTGTCCAGCATTCCGCTGGCCAATCCGCTGGGCGGCCGAAGCCCGAACTTGACGCGCCGCCGCTTCTCTGCCAATCTGCCAGCGTACGGGTTTGCGAGGCGTGCGGACGAGGAAAGGGAGCCATCTATGCTGGCGCAGGCTGCTTTTCCGCTCGCCATCCCGATCAACAATCCATTTCCGGTGACGCTGGCGATAGGCGCGATCGGCATAGTCGCTTTCGGCGCCGAGTTGGCGCTGGCCAAACGCAGCGGGCAAGGGCGCCCGCGCCTGGCCGCGCTGCTGGTCGGCTGCCTGATCGTCGCGGCGGCGCTCGCCGTGGTGGGCGCGTACTTCATGGCGAGCGGCCCCCCTGACGCAGAGCCCATATTGCATCTGTCGGGCGCGCACAATCCCTACTACGCCTTCTACCTAGCGGTCTGGGAAGTCAATTTCATCATCGCCCTCCTGATCGCGGTTTCCGCCGTCACGGTCGGCGCTATTTTGCTGAACCGGCGCAGGCGTCGTCCCGTTTCCGCTCCCGCTTAGCATGCGATAGCGGAGGGAGCGAAATTTGTGCTATCGTGTGGGTACTTGCCGCATGGCGCCACTCACCGCGAGCGTCGCGCACGGAGAGGCTGGCGCACGAGTAGCCAGAGAGCAGCGTGCGGAGTGGACGCGGGCCGCCGAGACCAGGCCCGCTGTCCGGCACGGAGACTGCGCCTGCGGCGATCAATAGCATGCACATCAGGGGAGAGCAGAATGACGCACCCATTTGATCCCAGGGATCCACAGGCGCTCCGGTCGCTCGCGGGCGCCGCACCGGTTCCGTCGGTTCCGAGCAACCTGCTCGTGCCAAACGTGATCGAGAAGACCGCGATGGGCGAGCGTGGCATGGACATCTACTCCCGTCTCCTCAAGGAGCGGATTATCTTCATTGGTACGCCGATTGACGACAATGTCGCCAATCTGGTCGTCGCGCAACTGCTCTTCCTGCAGAGCGAGGACGCCACCAAAGACATCAGCATGTACATCAACAGCCCGGGCGGCAGCATCTATGCCGGGCTGGCGATCTATGACACCATGCAGTACATCAAACCCGACGTGGCGACCTTCTGCATGGGCATGTCTATGAGCATGGGCGCCGTGCTGCTCGCCGCTGGCTCGAAGGGCAAGCGCTATGCGCTGCCGCACTCCACCATCCTGATTCACCAGCCGCTGGGCGGCGCTGAGGGCCAGGCTGCCGATATTGAGATCACCGCGCGCGAGATCATTCGCCTGCGCGACGACCTCTATAGCATCCTGGCGCATCACTCCGGCCAGACGCTCGACATCATCAAGCGCGACTCCGACCGCAACTACTACATGAGCGCGCAGGAAGCTCTCACCTATGGCATGGTGGATGAGATCCTGTCGCCCACCGAAGCTGCGGCGGCGTCCTCGCGCTAGGCGCTCGCTGGCGATTCCGCACTGGATGGTGGCCCTGGGACTGTGGCATGGAGCCGCGGCCCCAGGGCCGTCGCGTTGTCTGCGCCCCCACCCCCAGCCCCTCCCCCGCGTCGCGGGAGAGGGGAGTCATTGGGCGTCGTGGTGGCGCTAACCGGGGCAATTCTGATAGCGGGGAGGGTGGCGCATGCCAGCCGAGGCTCAGCGAGGCGTCAGGGCGCCGACTGGAGCGCGCGGGCGGATCGTCTGCGTCCTCTTCGAGTTGCTCTATCGCAATCGTACACTCTACTGGCTCGCCAGCACGCTGCCTTTCGCCGGCCAGTGGCGCGTCTGGCAGCGGTTGGCGCTGGAGCGGCTGCGCGGCGCGGATGTATTGGAGGTGGGCTGCGGCATCGGCACGCTGCTGGCCGACATGACACAGGCAGGCTATCACTGCCAGGCGATTGATCGCTCGCCGCAGATGGTGGCGGCCACGCGCCGCGAGCTGCGCCGCCGTGGGCTGGGCAGCGATGCGACGACCGTGCGGCAGGCCAGCGTCCAGGCGCTGCCCTTCGCTGACGCCGCGTTCGACAACGTCGTCAGCACGTTCCCGACCGACTACATCGCCGATCCACAGGCGCTGCGCGAGCTGCGGCGCGTGCTGCGTCCCGATGGCCGCCTGATCGTTGTGCTGGGGGCCACGCTGCTGCCGACCCGCGCGCTGCTGGCCCCGCTGCTCGCCATTCAGCGGCTGGTCTATGGGCGGGTGTCGGCTGAGCGCGAAGCGGGCGATACGAATCCCACGCTGGCTGACGCATTGCTCCAGCGCATGCGTGTGGCGGGCTTCAGCCCGCATCTGGAGCGTGTGCGTGGCCCATTCTGGGTAGCTTCTGTGATGACGGCGGTCCCCGCGACGCACTGATGAGACGAATGGATGAGAGACGCCGCGCCGCGTGAGCGGCTGGCTGGTGAGATGATAGAGACGATTGAGACCAGTGAGACGATGCACACCAAGAGTATGAACACCCTCGAATATCCCAAGATCATTGAGCGGCTGGCGCAGGAGACGGCGTTTTCGGCCAGCCGCGAGCTGGCGCTGGCGCTTGAGCCGACCAGTGAGGTAGATACCGCCCAGCGCCGCCAGGCCTACACCGCCGAGGCGCGGCGCCTGCTCGACCTGCGCCCCGACGCGGGCATCCGTGGCGCGCGCGACGTGCGCCCGCAGACCAAAGCGGCTGAGCGTGGCAAGACGCTGACTCCCGCCGAGCTGCTCGACGTGCTGGCGACCGTGCGCTCCTCGACGCATGTCAATCGCCTCATCACGCGGCTGGAGGAGGGTTTCCCGCTGCTGAAGGGGCTGGCGGGCGACCTGCCGCAGCGCCCCGCGCTGGAGGGCCGCATCGCCGCCTGCATCAGCGAGGAGGGCGACGTGCTGGACTCCGCCTCGCCACGCCTGCGCCAACTCCGCGCCGAGATTCGCGCCGCCCAGCAGCGCTTGCAAGAGCGTCTCGGCACGCTCGTCAACGAGTTCCGCACGGCGCTGCAAGAGCCGATCATCACGATGCGCTCCGACCGCTATGTGCTGCCAGTGCGGGCCGAGGCGCGTGGCCAGGTGCGCGGCATCGTGCATGACCAGTCGGGCAGCGGCGCGACCGTCTTTGTCGAGCCACTGGTGGTGGTCGAGATGAACAATCGCCTGCGCCAGCTCCAGATCGAGGAGCGGCAGGAGGTCGAGCGCATTCTGGCCGAGCTATCGGCGCTGGTCGGCGGCGAGGCGCCGTATATCATCCTGGCGGTCGAGCTGCTGGCCGAGATAGACCTGCAACTGGCCAAGGCGCGCTACGCCAGCGTCGTGCGCGGCAGCGCTCCCAAGCTCAACACCGACGGGCGGCTGCATCTGCGCCAGGCGCGGCACCCGCTGCTGACGGGGCGGGTCGTGCCGATTGACTTCTGGCTGGGCGGCGAGACGCGCATGATCGTCATCACCGGGCCAAACACCGGCGGCAAGACGGTGGCGCTCAAGACGGTCGGCCTGCTCTCGCTGATGGCGCTGGCCGGGCTGCACATCCCAGCCGCCGACGACTCCGAGGTGCCGGTCTACCACGACATCTTCGCCGACATCGGCGATGAGCAGAGCATCGAACAGAGCCTCAGCACGTTCTCCTCGCACCTCAGCCGCATCGTCGAGATCCTGCGCGAGGCGACGCCTGATGCGCTCGTGCTGCTGGATGAGCTGGGCGCGGGCACCGATCCCAGCGAGGGTTCGGCGCTGGCGCGAGCGATCCTGAGCCACCTGCTGCGGCGGGGTGTGGAGACGGTCGCCACCACCCACTACTCCGAGCTGAAGGCCTTCGCGCACGAGCAGCCCGGCGTCGAGAACGCCTCGGTCGAGTTCGACGTGGAGACGCTCTCGCCAACCTACCGGCTGACGATCGGCCTGCCGGGGCGCAGCAACGCGCTGGCCATCGCCAGCCGCCTGGGCCTGCCGGATGAGATCATCGCGCAGGGGCGCGAGTTCCTGGGCGCGGCGGGTGTGGAGATGGAGAGCCTGCTCTCCACGCTGGCTGAGGAGCGCAAAGGCGCCGCCGACGAGCGCTATCGGCTGAGCATGGAGCGCGCCGAGGCGGAA
>JAICVT010000307.1 GCA_025935235.1 Ktedonobacterales bacterium
GTGATTTTGCGTGAGAGGTCGCCGCGCGCCACGGCGGTCGCGACATCGGCGATGTTGCGCACCTGGTTGGTCAGGTTGCTCGCCATCACGTTGACGTTGTCGGTCAGATCCTTCCAGGCGCCCGCCACGCCGGGCGCCTGGGCCTGGCCGCCCAGCTTGCCCTCCGTCCCCACCTCGCGCGCGATACGGGTGACCTCGCCCGCGAAGGCGTTGAGCTGGTCCACCATTGTATTGATGGTCTCTTTGAGCTGCAAGATTTCGCCGCTGACGTTGACGGTGATCTTGCGTGAGAGGTCGCCGCGCGCCACTGCCGTGGTCACCTCGGCGATGTTGCGCACCTGTGTCGTGAGGTTGCTAGCCATCGCGTTGACGTTGTCGGTCAGGTCCTTCCAGGTTCCCGCGACGCCCGGCACGACCGCCTGCCCGCCCAGCTTGCCCTCGGTCCCGACCTCGCGCGCTACGCGCGTCACCTCCGAGGCGAAGGAGCGCAACTGGTCCACCATCGTGTTGATGGTTTCCTTGAGCTGCAAGATCTCGCCACGCACATCCACGGTGATCTTGCGCGAAAGGTCGCCGCTGGCGACGGCAATGGTGACTTCGGCGATATTGCGCACCTGAGCGGTCAGGTTGCTGGCCATCACGTTCACGCTGTCGGTGAGGTCTTTCCAGACGCCGCTGACCTCCAGCGCCTGCGCCTGCCCACCCAGCTTGCCCTCGGTCCCCACCTCGCGCGCTACGCGCGTCACCTCGGCGGCAAAGACGCCTAACTGCTGGATCATCGTGTTGACGATCATCGCCGAGCGCAGGAACTCGCCCTCCAGCGGCCGGCCCTCGACATCCAGCCGCACCGTCTGTCGCAGGTCACCCTGCGCCACCGCGGAGATCGCCTCAGTCAGCACGCTGGTGGGGCGCAGCAGGTCGTCCATCAGCGCGTTGATGGAGGTCTCCATGCTGCCCCACGCGCCCTGCGAGCGGTCGAAGCGGGCGCGCTCGCGTGTGCGCCCCTGCTTGCCGACCACCTGCCCCACGCGCTCCAGCTCGTGCGCCATGTGCTGGTTGGCGGCCACGATCTCGTTGAAGGTGTCGGCGACCTTGCCATCCAGGCCGGTCCAGTCGCCGGGCAGGCGCACGGTAAAATCACCATCGCGCATGGCTTGCAGTGCGCGCAGCAGCGAGCGCGTGTCGAGCGCGCTGGCTGTGGAGGTCTCACTGGCGCCGTTCGCCTCTGGGCTGGCCCCCGATGCGGCCGCTGGCTTCAGCTTTGCGGAGGACTTGCGGGCCGCTCGCTCGGCCTGGGCGACCGAGGTCGCCTGCGTGGGCGGCGCCGAACGGGACTCTGATTTCATGCTGGCTATTCCTGGCTAGTTCTGATATGGCGGCTCGCGGCGCACAGCCACTCCTGTGCGCCGCCGATGCTGGACAGGCGGCGGGTTGTTGTTTGTGCGGGCTTGCGACTGAGACAGACGCTCCAGATGAAGTATGCTTGATGGAGCCAGGTTGGCTCGCGGCTTGCAGGGCGCACTGCGCCACCGGAAAGCACCGCAAGAACTACACCGAAGGGTTGACACAGTTCCTCCCCAGGCGCTGCTACGCCCGAAATTGGGAGAAATGGGCCACTGTGGCCACGCCCTGGGCGATCGGCGCGATCAGCGTGGCCGCCCACAGTCGGCGGAAAGGCTCGCGGCGTCATCCTGTACGCGATGCGGTGATAACGTAGTCAGCAGGGCCATAGCATCCTGTTCGCCTCGCTCTCCTTCGCCAGAACGAGACGGCGTCAGTATGGTATCCTGTTTCCCGTTACCACTCTATGATACGACGGAAGTCCTCTCACCGCGACAGCGCAGCATCCGCATGCCGTTCCACCGCGCCTGAGAAGCCGCCCGCGCCCGCCGTCCAATCGCGCCGTCCGAATCGGTGGAGAAGAGTCTCATGCCCGCTGCTGTGCTGATTGTTGATGATGACGCCGAAATACGCGAAGTGCTGCACGCGCTATTGGAAGATGAAGGCTATCATGTCGAGGAGGCGCGGCACGGCGAAGAGGCGCTAACCATCCTGCGCGGCTCAGGCCGCCGCTTTGTCGTGCTGCTCGATCTGCGCATGCCAGTGCTGGACGGGGTGGCTGTGGTAGACCGGATCGAGAAGGAGAAGGCGCTGCGCCAGCGGCATGCGTACATTCTCGTGACCGCCGACAACCGCACCTTGCCACTCTCATTCGTTCAGAAATTGACGAGCCTGAAGATACCCGTTCTCTCCAAGCCTTTTGAGGAGCATCGTCTGTTCGCGCTGGTGGCGGCCTCAGCGGACCGCCTGCATTGACCGCTCGCATCGAGCATTTGACGAGACATGACGAGACATGATGAGGCGCCAGGACGGCACAGGGAGACGCTCCATGACGCGAGATGACCCCCAGCCGCGCGCGGATCGCCCCGCTCGCCTGCGCGCAACGAAGACGGCGCCGAAGACGGCGCCGACGGACGCCACACCGCCGAGCTTGCTAAACGAACTGGAGAGCGTCTACAGGTCCATTACCGATGGCGTCTTCATCTTCGATAGCGAGGGGCGCCTCATCCGCATCAACGACGCCGGGCGCAAGCTGCTGCGGCTGGCGTCCGAGGACGAGAGCTATCTGACGATGCCCGCGCTCACCCGCATCGAGCGGTCGAACCTGCGTGATCCGGGTGGGGCGCCGATGCTGGAGCGCGAGTGGATCATCACGCGGCTGCTGGGCGGCGAGATCATCACCCCGGAGCATGCGGTGGATGTGCTGATGTCGCGCGCGGATGGCGCTGATGCGCTGATCGCCTTCACGGGCGCGCCGCTACGCGATGGCGCGGGCGCCATCACCGGGGCGGTCGCGGTGGGCCGTGATGTGACCGGGCGGCGACTGCGCGAGGCCGAGCTACACCAGTCGAACCTCCAGCTCACCGCGACGACTCAGGCGCTCACACAGCAGGCAGGCGCCCTGGAGCAGCGGAACCAGCGCATGGACCAGTTCCTGGGCATGGCCAACCACGAGATGAAGTCGCCGCTGACGGCGCTGAGCGCCAATCTGCAGCTCGCGTCGCGACGGCTGCGGCGGCTGGCGCGCGTGGGTGGCCAGAGCGCCCACGCGGCGGGGCAGATCGAGGGACAAGCAGAAGGACTGCTCGACGCGGCGCACATCAGTCACGAGGCTGAGTCCGTGCTGGAGATGCTGGCGCGCGCGCAGAGCGCGGCCCGCCGGATGACCCGCCTGGTGAATGAACTGCTGGATGTCTCGCGCATCCAGGCGGGCAGGCTGGAGACCCGTCCCGAACCCTGCGATCTGCTCGCCCTGACTCGTACTGCGATCACCGAGCAGCTCCACGCCCAGCCCGGTCGGGCCGACCAGGCCAGCCGCGACATCACGCTAGAGACGACCTGCGAGCAGGCGCCCATCATCGCTGATCCCGACCGCATCAGTGAGGTGATTGATAACTACCTCTCCAACGCGATCAAGTATTCCCCGCCTACGACGCCGATCACCGTCACGCTCGCGTGTGAGGAGGCCGCCGAGCCTGGCGCGGCTGGCATGGCGCGGCTGAGCGTGCGCGACGCGGGGCCGGGCATCTCGCCAGAGGCGCAGGCGCGCATCTGGAATGTCTTCGAGCGGCTGGATTCGGACTCAGCGCAGCCAACGGAGGGCGTCAATCTGGGGCTGGGGCTGCACATCTGCAAGACGATCATCGCGCTGCACGGCGGCGAGGTCGGCGTGGAGAGCGCGCCCGGCGCGGGCGCGACCTTCTGGTTCACCCTGCCCCTCCCCCCGGCCAACTGTAGCCCGGCTCTACCTCGCGCCGCCCCGAGTCGCGCTAGGACATCAACTGGCCCAGCGGCACGATAGTATAGCCGCGCGCCTCGATTCCCTCTATCACTGTGCCCAGCGCCTCGGTCTCATGGGCGCTGTTTACGTGCATCAGGATGATGGCGCCTGGCTTGAGATGTGTAAAGATATTGTCCTCGATGTAGGCTGCCGAGTGGGCGCTATTCCAGTCGGCGGGATCTATGCTCCAGTAGAACGTGCGATAGCCCAGCCGCGCCGCCAGCGTGCGCACCTGATAGTTGTTGTTGCCATACGGTGGGCGAAAGTACGGTCGCGTCGTGCGCCCGGTAACGTTGGCGATGGCGCTGTTGGCGTTGACCAGTTCCGAGCAGATGAAGGCATCGGAGCGCGGTGGCGAGATCAGATCAGGATGGTCATAGGTGTGGTTGCCAATCTCATGCCCGTCCGCCTGAATCTGCCGCACGATGGACGGATTGGCGCGCGCGAAGAGTCCCGTGAGGAACCAGGTCGAATGCACGCCATGCGCGCGCAGGATGTTCAGATAGGCGATGGCGTTGCCCGCGTTGCCGCCATTCGAATCGAAGGTCAGGCTCACCTGCCGCCTGCTCGTGTTCCCCGTATAGACGATAGCCGACGAGACGGCCGTCACACCCGGCCCTGGTATGCAGACCAACGGGGTTGCTGCGGTTGGCGCCGCAGTCGGTCGCGGGGTGGGCGCGCGCGTCGGGACGGGTGTTGGGACGGGTGTCGGGACAGGTGTTGCCGTGGGTAGCGGGGTCGGGGTCGCGGTGGCCGTCACGGTCGCTGTCGGGACAGCGGTAGGGGTTGGTGTGCTGGCCGCGAGCGGCTTGTACCGCCCGCAGGAGACGAGCGCGATGATCAGGAGACAGGTCACACCTGTAAGCTCCACTGCGAGCAACGTGTGAGTGCGAAGAGCGCCGCGCCACATAGCAGGCTTCCTTCCACGTGAGCGCAGGGCCAGGGCGCACAACCGCGCCCTCAGGCCCCGGTTGCTACAGACATGATAGGCGCCCAGTCTCACGGCGCTGTCACGCGGGAGCCATGCAATCTGTCAACGGCATCACGACGCAGGCGCGCCAGCGGCTAGCGGTAGCGCGCGATGCCACTCTCGAAGGATTCCTCATCGCCGTCGCGCAGACCATAGAGCGCTTCTTGCAGCGCGAACGTGCCGCGATAGAAGCGGGCGCGCTCCAGCAGCGCCTCCGCCGCAGGCCACGCTGCTAACAGATGACCAAGCATGCGCTCGCCCAGCGTAGAGAGCGCGGCCAGATCAATCGCTGGGTCGCCGATGGCCGCCGAGGCGAAGTCAATCACGCCGGTGAGCGCGCCGCTCGTCGCGTTGCGCAGGATGTTGTCGCCGCCCAGGTCGCCGTGGCGGATGACGGGCATCCAGGCGGCGCTGGCGGGATCATCCAGATAGGCGCTGAAGTCGCGCGTCACCTGCTCGCGAGCCTCGGCGCGCATGTGCGGGAAGAGCTGGTCGCGGAAGCCAGCGAAGAGCGCAGCCCAGTCGTCGCGCGTGTCGTGGATGGTCGCGTCGGGCAGCA
>JAICVT010000029.1 GCA_025935235.1 Ktedonobacterales bacterium
GAAGCTAGCCGTGAAGATTGTAACCTATCTGCCGAAGGACGCCCCAGCCCACAGCGAGGGCCGCGCCGGGCTGCTGCATGATGATGTGATTCTCGATCTGGCCGCGCTGGGCGCGTGGGCCACGCGCAACGGCGTGGCGGCAGGCGCAAAGCTGCCGGATTCGACGCTGGCGCTGCTGCGGCTGGGGCCGGTGGGCATGGATGTCGCGCGCGAGGCGCTGGCGCTGGCGGCCAAAGCGCGCCCCGACGATCTGCGCGCCGAGGCTGGTCTGGCGCACGCCATGAGCGAGACGAAGCTGCGCTCGCCCGTGCCGGAGCCGCCCTCCGTGCGCGACTTCTACGCCTTCGAGCAGCATGTCAAGGCCGCGCGCGCGAAACGCGGCGTGGGGATGATCCCGGAGTGGTACGAGATTCCCGTCTTCTACTTCTCCAACGCTTCGGCGGTCTACGGCACGGATGAGGATATTCCCTATCCGCGGCTCAGCCAGGAGCTGGATTTCGAGCTGGAGGTGGCCGCCGTCATCGGCCAGGCAGGCGCCGACATCCACGCCGACGACGCGCCCAACTACATCGCGGGCTACATGGTGATGAACGATTGGAGCGCGCGCGACCTCCAGCGCCACGAGATGAAGATGAACCTCGGCCCGGCCAAGGGCAAAGATTTCGCCACCTCGCTCGGTCCGTGGCTCGTCACACCCGACGAGCTGGACGACCGCCGCAGCGGCTCCGGCAAAGACGAGCGCTACGATCTGCCAATCACCGGCGCCATCAACGGCGATGAGCTGGCGCACGCCAACCTCAAGGACCTCTATTTCACCTTCCCGCAGATGATCGAGCGCGCCTCGCAGCATGTGCGCTTGCGCCCCGGCGACATCATCGGCTCTGGCACGGTTGGCACCGGCTGCATCCTGGAGCTGGGAACTGAGCGCCACCGCTGGCTGCAACCCGGCGATGTCTGCGAAATGAGCGTCGAGCGGCTCGGCGCGCTGCGCAACCGCATCGTCGAGTCGCCCACCCGCTAGCGACCGCCCGCCGCTTCCTCTCCCGCAATACGGAGGAGGATGGCCTTGTAGCTCCCCTCTCCCGCAAAGCGGGGGAGGGGCTGGGGGTGGGGGCTTCCCTACCACGAAGGAGATCACCCGCCATGCCGATGCCCACGCCGCCCGGTCCCGGCGAGGAGCCGACCACCGAGTCCGAGCTGTATCGCTACCACTTCCGCCGTCTCATCACCTGGTATCTGGAGGCGCTCGATCCACTGCCCGCTGAAGCCTTCACCTGGGCGCCGCCCAGGAGCGAGATGAATTCGCTGGCGGCGATCTGCTCGCACGCCATCGGCTCGTCAGAGTGGTGGACGCTGAGCTGCGTCGGCGATGGGCCGCTGGAGCGCGACCGCGACGCCGAATTCACCGCGCCCACGCCGCCGTGGAGCGCGATGCGCGAGCGCTTCAAGCAGTGGTTGGCCGATGTGGACGCGCTGTTGACGCCGATGACTACCGAGCAGTTTCAGGCCATCAGCAGGCATCCAGCGGGCGACCGCATGAATCGCCGCTGCCTGACGCACACCATCGAGCATCTGGGGCTACATCTGGGCCATATCGAACTGACGATTGACTGGTGGAAGGCGACCCACGAGACGTCAGCCGGAGCTTCAGCCGGAGCGTCAGCATGATCGTTGACTTCCATACCCATATCTTCCCGCCAGAGATGATCGCGCGGCGCGCGGACTACGCCGCGCGCGACCCGTGGTTCGCCGAGCTGTATGGCGACCCGCGCGCCAGGATGGCCGACGCCGATCAGCTGGTGGCGGCGATGGACGAGGCGGGTGTGGACCACGCCGTCACCTTCTCATTCGGCTGGAGTGATGCCGGGCTGATCGAGGAGAGCAATCGCTATGTCGCCGAGGCGGTGGCGCGCCATCCGGGCAGGCTGACGGGGCTGGCGGTGCTTCAGCCGCTGGCCGGCGCGCGCGCCGTGGCCGAGATCGAGCGCTGCGCGCGGGCCGGGCTGCGCGGCGTGGGCGAGCTGATGCCCCACGGCCAGGGCTACTCGCTCGGCGACCTGCGCGTCATGGCGCCGATCGCCGAAGCCTGCCTGGCGCTCGACCTCTTTCTGCTGACGCACGCCAGCGAGCCAGTCGGGCATAGCTATCGTGGCAAGGGCAATGTCAGCCCGCAGGATCTGGCGACCTTCCTGTTGGCCTTCCCGCATCTGCGGGTGGTGGCGGCGCACTGGGGCGGCGGCTTTCCCTTCTACGAGCTGATGCCCGAGGTCCACGCCGCCAGCGCCAACCTGTGGTACGACTCCGCCGCCTCGCTCTATCTTTACCGGCCGGAGGTCTTCGCCACGGTCGCCTCCATCGCGGGAGCCGACAAGCTGCTGTGGGCCAGCGATTATCCGCTGCTCAGCCATCCGCGCATGCTGGCCTACGCCCGCGCCGCCGGGCTGAACGCCGCGACCCTCGCCGCCGCGCTCGGCGGCAACGCGGCGCGCTTCCTGGGGCTGGCGCAGGCGTAGATCAGCCTCACAGCAGCCCGCGCAGATACGCGCCGACGAAGAGCGCGTAGCTCAGCGGGATCGCCAGGCTGACCGCGCAGAGGGCGACGCCGAGCAGCGCGGCATAGGATGCCCGCGCGCGGCGCACCGTGGCGCAGGCGCACGCCAGCCCGGCAATCGCCAGCGGCCCGCCGAGCAGGAGCATCGCCGCTATGACGACCGTAGATGGGCCGTAGCGCAGCAGCAGCTCGGCGTACCAACGGCTGGGCGAGGGAACCACCGCCGAGAGCGCCGCCAGCGCCTCCAGGTCGAGGCTCATCACGCCCAGGATCACGCTGATCCACGCCAGCCGTCGCGCGACCGCAGACGTCTGGCTCACGCGCCGGACGAGGCCGCTCGCGCCGCTTCCATTCAGCGCCGTCAACGACATGGCTCCGTCTCCTCCGCTCAGGCGAACAGGGTGGCTCATCCCCGCTGGATGTCGTGAACTCCAAAGCCCCTCTCCCGCCTCGGCGGGGGAAGGGTTGGGGTGGGGGCGCGCCACTCGCGCCGCACGATCTCCGCTCCAACGAAGTTCGTATCATGCGCCGATAGCGCACATCGAAGGCCAACGTGACTGCGCTAGCCCCGCGTGCGCCCGGTTCGCGCGGCGCGGGCGCCACCGCTCAGAGTATGCCGCCATTCACCAGCAGAACCAGCACGACCACCAGGATGATGACGCCGATCACCACTAGCGGGCCAACCGCCGCGTTGTAGCGCGGCGCCCCGGCGGATTTCGCCGCATCGGCCACGCTCGTGGGCGCGGCAGCGGTCGCCACGGGCGACATCACCGCGACAGGCGCCGCAGCGGCCAGCGGCGCGACGGCGGCCAGCGTCTCGGCCGATGGCTCGGCGGCAGGCTCAGCGGGCGCAGGTTCCTCGGCCATCGGAGCAGGCTCCTCGGCGGGCGCAGCCTCAGTGGCTACTGGAGCCTCCTCGGCGACAGGCTCCTCAGTCATTGGAGCGGAATCCTCGGCCACCGGAACCTCCTCGGCGACGAACACTTCCTCAGCCACTGGAGCGTCCTCGATCACCGGAACCTCTTCAGGCGCTGGCGCCTCTTCGATGGCCGCCATCTCTTCGACCACTGCTGTCTCTTCAGCGGGCGCCTCGGCCACCGGAGGATCCTCGGCAGGATCCTCGACCATTGGCGCGTCCTCGGCGGGCGGATCGGCTGGCGCTGCTTCTGCCTCTGCCATCGGCTCGGGCGCTGGCTCCTCGGCGGCCATCGCCGCCATCGCGGGCGCGGCCTCAGCGGGAGATGGCTCAGCGGGAGCGCTGGCGATCGCGGTCGCGTGGGGCAGGCCGCACGAAACGCAATAGGCGACTCCCTCGCGCAGAGTCGCTCCACAGGCGGGGCATCGTTCTGGCTCTGCCATCGTTCAGGTACCTCCTCGGACGAATGTACGCGAATGGCGCGCAATGATGGGCGCGCGGGTAGTGATGTGGGTGGAGATGGGACATTGCGCTCATCACCAATCCCCATCAGTGTATACGAATGAACCGGACTGTGTCATCACCTGTTCTCGCAATGCCGAAAAATTCAGCCGTGGCGCTGGCCGCGAATCGCATAATCGCCGCCGCGTCCGCCGACTGGCATGGTGGTTGCGCTACCGAACCCCGTGGACGACGCGCGGCGCGACTGCTCAGCAGGACCCCACATGTTCGCCCGCAAGGAACTCTTATTCTGGCCTGGCGATCAGCTCCTGGAATCCCCCAATCATGCTGGAGGCGCTTCTATATGACCACAATCGAGGATCGGCGCACGCAGACCGCCCCCACCCTTGGCCTGCTCGCTCGCCGATATGAGCTGGGGCGCCTGCTGGCCCAGGGCGGCATGGCGACCCTCTGGCGCGGCTGGGATCGCCGCCTGTGCCGCCCGGTCGCGGTCAAGACGCTGCGTGAGGATGACACAGCCGAGCCAAATGCTCACACTCGCCTGCGCCGCGAGGCGCTCGTCTCGGCGGCGGTCTCGCATCCCCATATCGTTGAAGTCCACGATCTGATCGAGGTGGATGGTCACCCCTACCTCATCATGGAGCTGGTGGAAGGCGAAGACCTCAAGCGACGCATCACCCAGCGCGGCGCGCTCGACCCGCTCGACGCGCTCGACGTGGCGGCGCAGATCTGCCGGGCGCTGGCGGCGGCGCATGAGCGCGAGATCATCCACCGCGATGTCAAGCCGCACAACATCCTGCTGACCGCCGATCTGCACGCCAAGCTGACCGACTTTGGTCTGGCGCTCTCACCGCTGGACACAACGCCCGAGCAGAAGGATATCGTTTTTGGCACGCCTGAATACATGGCGCCCGAGCAGGCGATGGGCGGACGGCTCAGCGCGCAGGTCGATCTCTATGGGCTGGGCGTCACGCTCTACGAGGCGCTCAGCGGCGATGCGCCATTCCGTGGCCCCTCGGCGGAAGAGACGATGAAACAGCACATTTCCACGCCCATCACGCCGCTGCGCGCGCTGCGCCCAGAGCTGCCAGAGCCAATCGAAGAGGTGGTCATGCGGGCGCTGGAGAAGGAGCCAGAGCTGCGCTTCAGCGACGCGCGCGAGATGGAAGAGGCGCTGGCGCGGGCAGCCTACGCCACGCGGGACGCGCGTGTCGCCTTTGCCATGCCCGACTGGGCGCCGGGCTTCGCGCCGGGCTTCGCGCCGGGCCTCGCGCTGGGCGCCGCGTCGGGCATCGTCCCTGCCTTCGCGCGAACCGCCCCGCTGGGCGCGCGCATGCGCTTCGCCGCCTACGACAACGATGCGCGGCGCGCCAGGCGTCCCGCGCGGATGCCCGACGCCTTCTGGGTGCGGCTGCTCTGGGTCATCTTCGCGCTCAACATCATGCTGGCCCTGGCGCTGCTCTGCGCCTTCGTCCTGCATATGGCGGTGTAGCGGCGCGTCCGCGCTACCCGCCTGACCCGCTCAGCGTGACCAACGGCAATTGATCCGGGTCATAGACTCGCCCATCGTCGCCTACCAGATGATCGCCTCCGTCCGCGCCCGGCACGAGCCAGATGGGATCAGCCGGGAACACTCCACCACCCGTCCAGGCGGCGGTCTGCGGAGCCGCCGCATCGGCGGGGAAGTAGACGAGCTGTGGCGAGGCTCCGGAGCGCAGCGCGGTGTGATGCTGTGCGCTCACCGCCGCGATCGCCGCTGAAGCCGTGAGGCTGGCGACCGCCCCATCGGCGTGCGGCTGGCTATAGGTGACGATGGCGACGACCTGGATCGCCGTGCGCGTCGGATTCAACTCAAGCTCGGCGGCGTCGGTCGCCGAGCCTGAGGCGTCCAGAACGGGCGCGACATAGAAGTCGGGATAGAGGCCCGCTGGCGCACCGGGCGGCTGAACGGCCCGCACGAACACGGGCGCGCCCAGGCGCGAGAGGTCGGCATGGTCGCCACTCTCCGACTGATCTCCCTGGAACAGACTGCTCTGCCGCGCCGCCGCCAGGATGTCAGCCGCGGCGGTCGAGCGCAGGGGAATCCACTCACCGGACGCCGCCTGTGTCGTCGGTGTGGCTGACGTCGCTGATGTCGCTGGTTTCGCGCTCGAGCTGGGGCTGGGCTGGCATCCCGCCGCCGCGAGCGCGCCAATGACCGCGACGACCGCCAGCCCCAGCAGCAGAAACGACGCATTGCCGAAAACGGCGCTCCAGCCGTTCCACCTGAGGCCACTCGCCTGAATCGAATGGCGTCGAGCTTTTCTGGAGCGCTGCGTATCTGGCGCTGCCATTGCAATCACCATCCTCTCTCGCGAGGCCGTGAAGCGCCCTCACGACTCTATGGCGACGTCATCAGGCTGCCGGTTGACCGGTAGGCCCAGTCCGGGCTATATGTGCCATTCGCCCAGTGGTTGTCACGCTGGATCCAGGTGAACCCGCGATACCAGTGGACGGGGTTGGCGCTGGTTGGCCGGTAGGGGCCGACAGTCGGCTCGACATCGCTCCTGTTCAGCCCATCGCCCCGGCTGTAGCGGTCGCCATAGTAGAGCGACCAGAGCGAGTAGACCCCGAACGGCGTGCTGAAGTGGCCGCCCGCCCAGGTGGTGTAGGAGACCTGGAAGCGGCTCACCGAGGGCCACGCCTGCGGATCGCGATAGACCACGCTGGCGATCTGCGCCGGATAGCTCGTGTAGGGGTTGGTGTAGGTGTAGATGCCTGTCACCAGAACCGCGTGCAGCCCACCGTTGATGATGACGGTGACTGGCTCATGCCAGGTCCCAAGCGCGCGCGCGACGCTGGTGGTCGCCTGCGCGACCTGCGTGTTGAATGACGGTTGCGCGCCGTTCGCGAACTGCCAGCGGTAGATGTAGTTGTGGAAGAAGGTGTTGTTGGGCGTGTAGTTGTAGATCATGTAGGCGATGGAGCGCGGATCGGTCCCATAGTCGGGCGCGATGTTCGTGATGCCCGCCTGGGTATTGGTCGGCCTCGCGTAGCCCCAGCGACTCGCGCCGGACCGCTGGTTCGCGCTGGCGACGCTGCTTTGCGCGCCGCGCCCAGCGAAACGCATGCCCACGCCGTGAACCAGGTCGTCATAGTTCACCGCCGCTTCCGCCGTCTCGATGCCACAATAGGGACCAGGGTACTGTGGCCAGATAGACGCAATGGCGGCATTGGTGCGCGCTGTGTCGGCGCCGTAGAACGTGCTCGCGGGTAGCGCTGGGCTAGCCTGCGCCACCGCGCCAGCCCAGAAAACATCACCGCGCGACGACGAGAGCATCGCTCCCGCGATCAGCAGCAGCGCCAGTGAAAGGTCAAAGGCCAGCCGCTGAGCGTACCGCAGCGTCCAGCGCTGGTGGATCAAACTCCCGCTCTTCCGCATCGGCTCTGGCATAGGAATCGCCTCCTTGTCCGCGGAGCGCGATATATGGCGCGGAGCACGGCCGCGAGCGGAACCGGATGAGCGCGGGGGTCATGCTTGGCTACCTGTCGGCGCCCCGCCTGACACCATACGCGCGCGCCATCTCAACAGCCTCAAGGCGCACAGGCGCGGCGTCACACGACCGTCTCAATCCAGCGGTCGGCCCGGCGGAAGGGGGCGAATGAGGAATACATCTGGTGGGCGGATCAACTCAGCAGCGCATCCATCAGCATAGCGATGAAGCGCGGCGCATCCACCTCCAGCGGAATGTCGAGCGGGTGGGTGGGCTGGTCGTAGCCTGGGCCGATCAGCGGTCGGCGGTCGGCGACGGTCATGCCAGTGGTCAGCTCGCCCGCTGTCTCCACGCGCGTATCCAGCCGTGCGCGCTCCAGCGCCAGCGAGGGATCGAGCAGCAGCCCCATCGCCAGCGGATCATGCATGGTGACGGCCTCGGAGCCGAAACGCTGCGAGTAGAGCGCCAAATACGGCGGCAGGATGCGCATCGTGAAGCGCGCCAGTGGCCGCTCTGAGGCGCGCAGTGTAGCGAGCTGCTCTGAGCGTAGCAGCGCGCGCATCGTCACATCCAGCGCCACCAGCGTCACCGGCCAGTCCGCCGCGAAGACCAGATCGGCCGCCTCCGGGTCGCAGTAGATGTTGAACTCCGCCGTCGGGGTGACGTTGCCAGCGGCGATGATCGCGCCGCCCATCACCATCACCTCTTTGACCAGTCGTGGCAGCTCTGGGTCACGCTGGAGCGCCAGCCCCAGATTGGTCAGCGGTCCGCTGGCGAAGAGCGACAGCTCGCCGGGGCGCTCGTGAACCAGCCGCAGCAGTTGATCCACCGCGTGCTCGCCAGTAGGCGCGTGGCCTGGCGCGGGCAGATTGGCGTCGCCGAGGCCATCGGCGCCATGCACGTTGCCCGGCGGGAGCGGCTCGCGCGCGATGGCCCGCGCCGCGCCCACCGCGACTGGCGTGTCCGCGCCGAGCGCGTCGAGGGTCTTGAGGGTGTTGGTGGCCGCCTGTGCTGACGAGACATTGCCCGTCACTGTGCCGATAGCGACCACCTGCGCGTTGGGCGCACGATGCGCCAGCATGATTGCCAGCGCATCATCCACACCTGTGTCGACATCCATCAGAATAAGCTTGCGTTCCGCGCCTGGGGTGGTCATATCATCCTCGCCATCGCTATGCTGGCCAACATTGCCGCCATTCTAGCACGGCGAGGCTGCCCGCGCCGCCTACGCTCCCGCTGCGCCGGGCGCGGTGACGACGGGAGCGGCGATGACGAAGCCACCAGCCTTCGTGCGCCAGATCGTGGCGCCGTCGCTGGCGCGCAGCGCCACCACATCACCCGCCTCAGTCGTGGCGAAGAGGGTATCGTCGAGTATCGTGGGCGGGCTATCAATCGCGCTGTTCAGCGCCTGCTGCCAGAGCGGCTTGCCGTTGGCGGCAGCCAGCGCGAAGACGACGCCGCCCTGGCTGCCGACATAGACCATCTGGCCATCCAGCGTCGGCGCGGCGCCCGTGCCGATCAGCGCCTGGGGTGCGCTCCCCACTGTCTGGAACTTCCAGGTCAGAGTGTGGTCACTGGCCGAGATGGCGGAGATGGTGGCGTCCTGCGAGCCGACATAGACGGCGTCGGCGCCGACAGCGGGCAGCGTGTGTATCTGCGAGCCGGTATCATACGACCAGAGGCTCGCGCCGGTCGCGGCGTTGTAGGCGTGGAAGGTGTCGGCGAGGTTGGCGCCGACATAGAGCGTGTCGCCCACCAGCAGCGGCTGGCCATCGAATCCACCCGCCTGCGCCGCCGTCCAGCGAATCTTGCCGCTGGCGATATCGAGCGCGTAGAGCGCGGCATTGGGGCCAGCGCTGGCGATATAGGCCACGCCTGAGCCGAGCGCGGGCGCGGTGTAGATGTGCGTGTCGGCGGTGGGCAGCGCAAAGACCCAGCGCTGCTTGCCCGTCGCGGCGTCCAGCGCGTAGACGGCGCCACTGTCGCTGCTGACCACCACGCTATCGCCGCTGACCGCAACATAGCCATCCAGCCCGAAGCGCGGGCCGACCCCCACTGTGCGGGTGAAGCTCCAGCGCGCCTGACCGGTCTTGGCATCGAAGGCGCGCACGGTGCCATCGTCGGCGGCGACGTAGAGCGCGCCATTGGCGACTGCCGGAGCGCCCGATGTCGTATAGGTCTGCGCCTTCCAGACCAGCGCCCCGGTTTGCGCGTTGAGCGCCTCGACCAGACCCGGCGTGGATAAGCCCGGCGACAGCCCGACCGTCACATAGACCAGGCGCCCGGCCAGCCGCGCGTCCGGCGAGACGGGTGTCGCGGTGGGCCGCGGGCTGGCCACCTGTGGCGCGCAGCCCGCCAGCGCCAGCGTCGCCAGCGTCGCCAGTAGCGCCGTCGCCACAGCCCACCGCTGCGGCTTCAGTCGAAGTCCCGCGTCAATTCTCACAGCAATCCTCCCGTCGCGCGTGTGTTGTTGACCTCGCATGCGCATCTCCCCCTTCTCGCTCCCGCGGCTATCGAGTCGTTCGAGGATTGGACGCCTGGCGGGCGAACGATTTTCGGTGGGCTGATTTTGGCTTGCGTCATGCGGCGAACAGCGGAGCATCGAGCGGAGCATCGAGCGGAGCATCGAGCGGAGCATGTGGTCGGCTGGCAGCGAGCCAATGGCGGGTCAATGGCGGGTCAATGGCGGGCGCGAGCGGCGTCGCGGGCGCTTTGACAGCCTTTCGCGCCGACGCATACAATACAGGGTAAGAGCCTCGAGAGGAGCGGCAGCGCTATGAGCGAGCATATCACCGCTGACGCGCGCGGCTATCCAAGCGGCGTCGCACGAGCCTGGGCGCGTCCGTTGGTGCGACTGTGGCCGCGACTGTGGTCGCGCTTCCAGCGCACCCTCGCGCTGCCATTGCTCTATAAGGTGTTGTTCGCCAATAGCGTCGTCATCCTGCTGGGCGCCACGCTCGGCACCTACCTCGCCACGCGCCTCAACTCAGCCGAGGGGCTGCCGATCCTGATCGCCTTCATCCTGTCTGGCCTGCTGGTGAGCGTGGCGATCAATTTCGCGCTGCTCAAGCTGGCCCTCACCCCGCTGACGCGCCTGCGCGAGACGATGACACTGGCCCAGGCGGGCGATCTGACGCTCAAAGCGCCCATCACCGGCCACGACCCCGACGCCGACCGGCTCGCGGGCGCCTTCAATAGCATGCTCCAGGCGATTGACGACCTCTCGAAGTCGCGCGCGCGGCACATCCTGCATGCGCAGGAGGAGGAGCGCAAGCGCATCGCGCGCGAGCTGCACGACGAGACGAGCCAGGCGCTCACCTCGCTCCTGATTAGTCTGGCGCTGCTGGAAGAGTCAGTGACCGATCCGACCGGACGCCAGCGCATCGGCGACACGCGTACGCTGGCGCACGAGACACTGCGCGCGGTGCGCAACATGAGCCTCGATCTGCGCCCCAGCGCGCTGGACGACCTGGGACTGCTGCCCGCGCTGCGCTGGTATGTCAAGGAATATCAGCAGAAGTGCGGTGTGGAGGCCGAATTGACGGTCAGCGGACTGAAAGAACGCCTGTCACCAGAGGTCGAGACGGCGCTATATCGTATGATTCAGGAGTCGCTGACCAACACCGCCAAGCATGCCCGCGCGCGGCATGTTTGGGTGACGCTGACGGAGGATGGCTTGCTGCTCCGCGCGACCATCCGCGACGATGGACGCGGCTTCGACGCGGCCAACATGCTGCGCAAGCACTGGCAGGATCGCGGCCTCGGGCTGGCGGGTATGCAGGAGCGCGCGGCGCTGCTGGATGGCAATGTCGAGATCGAGTCCGAGCCGGGCGCGGGCGCGCTCATCACAGTGACGATTCCGCTGCGTCCGGCGGCGCAGGCGAGCCGCCCGCTGGCGGCAGAGATCAGCCTGCCGGGCGAGGAGCCGCGCACGCCAGCGGCGCAGACGCGCGTGGCCCCGCCGCTCTCGCTGCGATCACAGGGCGCGCATAGCATGTCACACATGACCCCGCAAGAGGAGTTGGGATAGCCTTCGCTATGACTGATGAGACTGGCCACGCCACGGACGCGCCGCCCGGAGCGGCTACAGTCGAGAGCGACGCCGAGCGTACAGCGACCCAGAAGATTCGGGTGTTGCTGGCGGACGATCACACCATTCTGCGGGCGGGGCTGCGCATGATGCTCGACGCGCAGCCAGACATCGAGGTGGTCGGCGAGGCGAGCGATGGACGGCAGGCGCTGGCCGAGGCCCAACGGCTGCAGCCCGATGTCGTGCTGATGGACATCACGATGCCGGAGATGAACGGCATCGAGGCGACCCGCCAGGTCAAGCGCGCGTTGGAGTCCACCCGCGTGCTGATTCTGACGATGCACGAGAACGAGGAGTATCTCTTCCAGGTGCTGCGCGCGGGCGCTTCGGGCTACATCCTGAAGGAGGCCGCCAGCACGGAGCTGATCTCCGCCATTCGCATCGTCTGCGCGGGGCGCTTCTATATGTCGCCCTCGGCGCAGAGCATGATGGTCGGCGACTACCTCCAGCGTGTGCGCAGCGGCGAGGAGCGCGACAGCTACAGCGCGCTGACCGAGCGCGAGCGCGAGATCCTGAAGCTGGTCGCCGAGGGCCACACCAACAACCAGATCGCCGAGCGCCTCTTCATCAGCCCCAAGACGGTGGATACCCATCGCACGCACATCATGGATAAGCTTAATCTGCACAGCCGCGCCGAGCTGGTGAAATACGCCATGCGCCGCGGCCTGCTAGAGGACTGAGCGCGGAAACCAAAGGCCCCTCTCCCGCAAAGCGGGGGAGGGGTTGAGGTAGGGGCTAGCGCGCCACGTTGCACCGTGCGACCGTGAACGGATGATCCGTGCCGCTGCGATCAACCAGCATCGCATATAGGGTGTCCGCTGTCCCAGATGGCGCGGGCGTGACGATCAGCGCATCAATCTCGCGCGGGACGGAGGCCAGCTTCTGCCAGGCCGCGTCGCCCGGACGCCAGGCGTAGAGATCGCTGCCACTGAAATTGTCGGCGTCCATCGCATTCGCGACGGTCGTGGGAATCACATTCACCACGACGGAGCCGTCGCTCAGCGTTCCCAGCAGCCCTACATTCAAGTAGAGCGCGTGATTCGTCGGGATGCCCTGAGTCGGCGCAGGCTGCCAGGTCTGGCCGCCATCCACACTAACCTGCACATCATTGGGCGCTTCAGAGATGATGGGATAGTGACCGCCCATCTTGTCGGTCGCCACACCCGTCGTGCGTGGCAGCGCCATGTAGAGCAGCATCGCGCCAGTCGAGCGGTTCTGAGTGAGGAGCATCCCGCGCTCGTTCGGAGTGGCGAGTTGGCCAACCACGGTCCAGCTAGCGCCCGCGTCGTGGCTCGTCCACAGCTTGAGCGGCGCCTGACTCTGATAGCCACAGTCTGAGGCCGAGGAGACGGCGTAGAGTGTTGCGCCAGTCTTGCTGGCGTCGAAGTCGCAGATATTGGCAGCGCCGTTGGCAAGCATCGGCAGATCGGCGAAGCTCCACGTCAGGCCACCGTCATCGCTGGTGACAAGGCGCGTGCACGAAAAGTCCGTGCAGATATATCCGGCGAAGAGCCGCTGCCCCTGCGCGCGCACGGTATCCGACTGGACCGGACCCGCCGCGCCAGAGTTGATGCTCGCCGTCAGCAGGCCGGGATGCGAGCCACCCGCCAGCGGCAGGTTCGTCGCGCGCCAGTGCAGCCCGCCATCCACGCTGGTGTATTGCAGGCGGCAGAACGCGCCCGATCCAGCTTCGGTCAGCGGCTCGACGCGGTTGGCTGGGCACTCGGCGGCGGTAGTGTCGATCAGCGAGAGGAAGACCGTGCGCGCATTGACCGGGCTGACGCCAACCCCTGCGTAGCCGACATGATCGGCTGGCACGGGCAGCGGCAGCGTGCGCCAGGTCTTACCTCCATCGCTGGTGGCGCGCATGCTGGCTGGCTGATGCTCCTGCATACCCTGCGCCATCGTCTCGTAGACCACACGCGGATCGCTGGGCGCGACGGCTGGCGGCTCATTCGCGCTGAAGCTGGCGACGTAGTCCAGGCTATTGAGGGCCGTCCAGCCACCTGCGAGCGGCGAGCCGCCAGTCACGCCAGTCACGCCGTTCACGCCTGCGCTTCCGGCGCCATTTGGGCGGTTGGCGGCCAGCGAGAGTACGCCAACGAAGGCGAGGATGACCGCCAGTGTCGCCCCCATCGTCACCCATCGGCGCAGGCGCGTCGAGCCATGAGGCGCGCTCGTCGCGGGTGTGCGCCCCGCGCGATCGGCGGCGTAGCCAGCAGGCGCGCTGACCGTCACGAGTGGCTGGGCGATGCGGCGAGTCGGCGCGTCTTCGGCATCGGCGGCGTCGGTGGGCCGCTCGGCGCTGAGCCGCGTCACCTGGGCGCGCAAGCGCTGATTGACCCGCTCGATCTCTGGCACCGCCACCCGGCGCCAGGAGGCGCCCTCGCGCGTCAGCGCCTGATAGATCGCCCGCGCGTCGTCCGGCAGGGTGTTCACGCCGTCGCTGGAGGCGGAATCGGTCTCGTATTCGGAAGGCATCTAGGCATCCTTTCTGGATGTCGTGCTGGAAGTCATCGGGGAGGGCGCCGCGCGGCGACCGCGTGGATCGCTGGCGCCGAGCGCCTGCCGCAGCGCCAGCAGCGCGCGCCGCAGCCGTCCGCGGATGGTCGCCGGAGAGACGCCAAGCAGGTCGCCGATCTCGGTCGAGTCCATGCCCGCGTAGAAGCGCAGCGCGACCACCATCCGCATGTCATCGTCGAGCGAGCGCAGGGCGCGGCGCAGGTCGAGCGCGGCGACGTGATCGCCGGAGCCTGGGCTGGGCTGCTCCAGTGCGGCGCTGAGCGCATAATCGGGCGGCTGGTCGCCGGGCAGATCATCGAGGCTGCTATAGGGGCCGCGCTTGCGCAGCCAGCTTCGGCAGACGTTGACGGTGATCTGCATCAGCCAGGCGCGCGTCGCGTGGGCGTCGCGCAGGCTGGGCCATGCTCGCCAGGCGCGCACCAGCGCCTCCTGCGCGGCGTCCTCGGCGTCGCTGACGCCAACCAGCGCCGCCGCGACACGCGCCATCACCTCGGTGTTCGGCGTGACGAGCGGCGCAAATCGCTCATACTCCATGCCAGGTCAGACCTTTCGCTTCTCACGCGCTCAGTGTCGCGCGGACATCGGCGCCGCACAGGGCGCCCTGCACGCGCCGTCTGCATGTGAGACTCGCGATTGGGTGAAAGTGTTTGTCGGTGACCATTGTGGGGAAGCGCCAGCGCCGAGGGCGCCGCAGCCGCTCACTCGTCGCTGAGCAGGCGCAGCGCGAGGATGCGCGGGAGCAGGTCAAGCTCGCCGCTGGCGCGGGTGTAGGCGTCCAGGCTGTAGATGAGGTCGAGGGTGGGGAGCTGGCCGAGCCGCGCGCGGATGCTCTCGCAGAGGTCGCCGCGCCGCGACCAGAAGAAGACGCCCTCGCCGGTCGCGTCGCGCACGCGCAGGCGCAGATTGCGTCCCTCCGCGCCGCTGCGCCAGCACGAGAGGATGCGCGCGCTCTGGCAGAGATAGATCGGCTCAGGATAACCCGGGCCAAAGGGCCCCAGCGCCTGCTGCTCGCGATAGATGCGCGGCAGCAGGCGATTGAGCGGCAGGCGGCAATCCACCTCGATAGCCCCTGATCTGACGCCCTCTGGCGTGCGCTCCGGGCGCTGCTCGCCGAGCCGCTGGCGCAGATAGGCGAGCAGATCGGCGACCTCGGCGCTGGCGATGGTGAAGCCGGCCGCACGCGCATGGCCGCCGAATCGCCGGAAGACTTCCGCGCGCTCCGCCAGCGTCTCGCCCAGGTTGACGCCATCGGGCGCGCGGGCCGAGCCGCGCGCCTCGCCGCCATCCTCGCTGATGACCACCGCCGGGCGCTGATACTGCTCCGCCAGGCGGCTGGCCACCAGCCCCAGCATGCCCAGCGGCCAGCCCGCGCCGATCACGCTCACCAGCGGGCCGAGCGCGCCGGTCGCCGCTCGCTGCGTCTCTACCTGCTGCTGCGCCTGGCTCACGATCTCCTCGGTGATGCGCTGGCGCTCCTGGTTCAGCGCATCGAGGCGGGCCGCCAGCCGCTGGGCCTCGGCGTGGTCGCTCGCCAGCAACACATCCACCGCGATGAGCGGCTGGCCCAGGCGCGCGGCGGCATTCAGGCGCGGTGCGATGACGAACGTGACATCGCGCTCGCTCAGCGCGCCGGGGGTGACGTTGGCCAGCGCCAGCAGCGCCCGCAGTCCAGGGCGGGCGCCTGTGCGGATGCGCTCCAGCCCGGCGCGCGTCAGCGCCCAGTTCTCGCGCGTCATCGGCGCGATGTCGCCGATCGTGCCGATGGCCACCAGATCGAGTAGCTCCTCGCTGACCGCATCGGCGCGCGCTGGCGTCATCTCGCGCAACAGCGCCTCGGCCAGCCGGAAGGCCACCCCCGCGCCCGCCAGATCGCCGCTCAGCCCCGGCTGCTCGGCCAGGCGCGGATTGACGATCACGCAGTCGCGCGGCGTCTCGCCCAGGATGGGATGATGGTCGGTGATGATGACATCCACCCCCAGCGAGCGCGCCAGCGCCACTTCGGTCACGTTCGCGCTGCCGCAGTCGGTCGTGACGATCAGCCGCGCGCCCTTGGCGGCCAGCGTGCGCACCGCCAGCTCATTCAGCCCGCGCCCGTCGTCTTCGCGCAGCGGCACATAGGGCGCCGCGTTGGCGTCCAGCGCGCGCAGGGCCAGCAACAAGAGCGCGCATGAGGTCATCCCGTCGCAGTCATGGTCGCCATAGACGATGATGCGCTCGCCGCCCGCCAGCGCCGCCCGCAGCCGCTCGACCGCCGCTTGCTGGCCGGGCAGCGGGGGCTGTTTCGCGCGCCAGTCGGCATGCAGAAAGCTTTGCGCCGCCTCGCGCCCGCGCACGCCGCGATTAGCCAGCAACTGCGCCTGGAGCCGCGTGACGCCGGGGATGGCGTCCAGTTCATGGCGCGGCAGCTCTTCGGCGATGTGCGGCGCCGGGGAGCCCTGGGTGAGGGCGGCGCGCAGATCGGGCCAACTGAGCGGGCCAGGCTGGCTGACGGCGAGTGGCGCCCCCGGTGCGTCAGACGAACGGGTGGCGGGCGCGTCGCTCCGCTGTGGCCCCATGCTCGCTGTCTCCTTTCCTGCCCACGCCGAGCGCCCATCCGCACGGCGCTCGCGGCTCCGTTGTGCAGTTTGGCATAGCGCATGCACTTAGGAGAGGCAGATGCGCAGACACGCAGGACGCGGGATGCGCGGTGTCCATCACAACGGTACCACACGAGCCAGGGGAGGCGACGAATGATTGCGCGAGACACCTCGTCCAGAAATACACATGCCGCCATGCTCGGCAATACGTTCACGTCGGATGAACTGGAGCGGTTGATGACGCTTCGCAGTGACTTCATCGAGCATGCCGAGCATAGCGAATACCTGATGGATCCGGCGCAACTGGAGTTCGCGCGCTGGCTCTACGAGCATGGCCGCATCGGCGAGCATCCAGGGAAGAAGTAGCGATCAGTCCGCGTCGTCTGGGAGCAGACGCGCAAAGACCTCGTTGCCGAGCATGCGTCCGTGCGGGCTGAGACGCACACGTCCATCCACTTCTTCGAGCAGCCCCAGCCCGCTGATGTCGCTCAATCGTCGTTCGAATGTCGGCCAGAATGGCTGGCCGAAGCGCTCCGCGAATCTGGCCAGCGAAAGGCCTTCCGCCAGCCGCAACGCCAGCATGGCCGTCTCGGCCATCTCCAGCTCGCGCCCGATGTCTTCGTCTTCGACAATCGCTCCGCCGGGCAGCGGAGCGGGCGCGCCAGGCGCATCGGGAGTTCGCAGCGATGCCCTGACACGCGCGATGTAGTCGCGGATCGGTCGGGCGTTGGTGAAGCGATGATGGGCATAGTAGGAGCTGCCGCCCGCGCCGAGGCCGATCCAGGTGAGGTTGCGCCAGTAAGTGAGGTTGTGCTGGCAGGCGCGACCTGGCCGCGCCCAGTTCGAGATCTCGTAGTGCTCGTAGCCCGCTGTCTCCAGCCGCCGCTGCGCATGTTCATACATGTCGGCGGCGGTATCTTCATCCACCTCGCGCACCTTGCCGCGCGCCACCCAGCCGTAGAGCGGCGTGCCTTCCTCCACGATGAGGTTATAGAGCGAGAGGTGGTCAGGGCCGAGCGTCAGCGCCCGCTCGAGTGTCTGCTCCCAGATCGGCTGGGTCTGGCCGGGCAGCGCGAAGATGAAGTCGAGGTTGATGTTCTCGAAACCCGCCGCGCGCGCCGCGCCAAACGCCGTCTCGATCTCTTCGGGCGAGTGGATGCGGCCCATCCAGCGCAGCAGAGCGGCGTCGAAGCTCTGCGCGCCCATGCTCAGGCGATTCACGCCCGCCGCGCGTACCTCATCGAGCCGCTCATACTCCAGCGCGCCGGGGTTGGCCTCCATCGTCACCTCGGCGTCAACATCCACCGCGAAGGCGGCGCGCGCCGCGTCCAGCAGCGCGGCGATCTGGGCGGGCGTGAGCAGGCTGGGCGTGCCGCCGCCAAAGAAGATGGTGCGGCAGCGGAGCGGTTTCGACCGCGCATCGCGCGCCCGCGCGCCCGCCAGCGCGATCTCATCCACCAGCGCCGCCACATACTGCTCGCGCAGCCCCAGCATGCCCGCATAGGAGTTGAAGTCGCAGTAGTGGCACTTGGCGTGGCAGAACGGGATGTGCAGGTAGAGCGAGATGTCGTCCGGCGACGGCGCGGCTGAGGGCGCCTGACGTGGTTGGGCCTGCTCGGTGATGGAATGGAGTGTCGCGCTCATGCTCCCTGATTTCGATGGATGGATGGAGTGACAGGCTGGCCCCACCCCCTTGCCGCTGGATCAGCGTGTATTCTCGCATATCGGCGCGTGGGACCGCTATGCAACGGCACAATGACACATGGGCTGAGGGCGTGCGCCCTCAGCCCATGTGTGTTCTGTGTGTTCGTGGCTCGTGCCGCGGCCCGCTACCCGCCGGTGGGCAGGCCACCAGGCAGGCCACCAGGCAGGCCACCGGGCAGCCCAGCCCCCACGGTCGGCGTGATGGCCGGCAGCGCGGCGTTCAGGTCGGGCTTCTTCGGCATATTGCGTGGGGCGTTCAGCATCGTGGAGTTGGCCGAGCTGATCTTGACGCCTGGAATGACGCGCTGCATGTTGATCCAGTGATCCAGTGCGTTGTCCTGCGCGGCCTTCAACGTCGCCGCGTCCACCGCGAGCGAAGGATTGATGTCCAGCACCTGCACGATGTCAAACGTGCCGCTGGTGTCGGTGATGACCGGACTCAGATCACCCTGTTTGCGCGCCGAATTGAAGGCCCAGTATTCGATGCCGCCATCGCCTGTGCCCGGCGACACCCACCCCATATCGCCACCGGTGGACTTGGTGTTGGTGTCGAGCGAATTCTTGGCGGCCAGGCTGGTCCAGGTCGCGTCGCTCAGCTTGCCCGCCAGCAACTCCGCGCGAACCTTCGCGGCGTTGGCGGCTGTGTCAGTCTCGATGCGGCGCAGATGCAGCTGGCGCGTCGGCGAGACCAGCCGCTTGGCCAGATACGTCTGCATGTTCGCGCGGCGCAGTTGAATTGTGATGCTGTTGCGCACATCGCTATCCGAGAGGCCATTCGCGCTGGTGAACTGCGCGTAGGTCTCGCCATTCGGGAATGCCTTCTTGAAGGCAGCCAGCGCGGCGTCAACCTGCTTCTGAGTCGGCTCGAAGGTCGAGGCTGGCACATGATCCTGCTGCTCGAAGGTCTTTTCGCCTTGCAAGATGAGCTGATCGTCGGTCAGCATCTTGAGCGAGGCCTGGGTGATCTGCGCCTGCGCGTAGTTGGCCTCGTCGGTCTGGAGCTGCGTCGTGACGATGGTATCTTGCGTTGACTTGCTCACATCGCCCTTCTGCAGGGCGAGATCGAACGCGTTCTTCTGGGCGATCTCCTTCTGCAGCGTGTTCCATAGCGCCTGTGCCTGATAGGCCAACTCCTTGCGATAGGTGTCCTGCGAGATGTTCGTACTGTTGACGCTGACGATGGTCTGGTTGGGGACCAGCACCAGCTCGTTGAAGACGCCAAACCCCAGGGTCGCGACCACTGCCAGAACGATCAGCCCGATGAACGACCACATAGCGAGGTGCTGATACTGCGACTTCTGGGCGCGTGTCAGCGTGCGCCCCCAGCCAAAGATGAGCGGCTTGCCATCGCGCAGCCCGGAGACGCGCGCGGTCTGCTTGGCGCGCGATCGGTTGACGATGCCGCTCGTGCGAGTCGCCCGAGTTGATTTTGGCGCTGCTTTGGCTGCGCCCTTTGGAGCCGCCTTGGCTGGCGTCTTGGCTGACGTCTTGGTCGGCCCTTTGGCCGCCGCTTTGGCCGGAGAGTTTCGGGTTGGAGTACTCATAGACGCGATCAGCTCTCCCTGGGGGATAGGACATACGACAAAGCGAGTCGTTCGCGCGTGCGCGTCTTCATCACGGATCACTCCGGAGGGACGCTGGCGAACGGCTCGTCTTGGTCGTCTGCGCGTGGGCGCTCAAGCGTCGGCTCAAGCGTAGCGCTCAGGCGCCGCGGATGTGCGCGGCCGTATACGGCATCAGCGCCATGTGGCGCGCGTTCTTGAGCGCGACGCTCAGGCGGCGCTGGTGCTTGGCGCAGGTGCCGGTCTTTCGCCTTGGCTCGATTTTACCACGGTCCGACAGATAGCGCCGCAAGCGTGAGACATCTTTATAGTCAATCTCGCGCACATGGTCCACGCAAAACGCGCAGACCTTGCGCCGCGAGCGGAAGTCGCGACCACGGCCACCACGCCGCTCTGGCCCGCCTGCGGGTGGTCCACCAGCGCCTGGGCCGCCCTGGCCGGATTGCGACGGGCCGCCCTGGCTGTTGAAATCTCGCCTCTGCTGCATAGGAAGAAACTCCTGTACGTGTGGGATTGCCGACCTACGCGGAGAGGTTCGCGTGCGTCGGCACGTCATCGAATGGCAGGCGGCTCATGCGCCGCCGCCGAGCGCGCTCATGCCAGAGCGCGCCGTGCGGGCCACATTGGCCAGCGTGGAAGAACAGCGTTGAAAACGGTCAGAGACGCCTAGAAGGGCACCTCGTCGGCGGTCATGTCATCGCCATAGCCGCCGCCCGATGCGCTGCTCTGGCCTTTCGGATCAAGCATCTCCATCTCGTTGATGGTCACTTCCCACGCCGTGCGCTCGTTGCCGTCTTTGTCGGTAAACTTACGCGAGGTCATGCGACCCTCAACGTAGACCTTTGAGCCTTTGTGGAGGTAATTGTTGCAGGTCTCGGCCAGCTGGCTCCACGCGACGATGTTGAACCATGTCGTCTCGTCGCGCTTCTCACCACTCTCGCGGTCGCGCGTGCGCCGGTTCACCGCCATCGTAAACTTGGTGATCGCCGTGCCGCTGGGAGTGTAGTTGATTTCTGGGTCGCGACCCAGGTTGCCGATCAGCATGATCTTGTTCATGTGGGTGACTCTACTCTCTCCTGTGACACGCGGGCAAGCCCACTGGTGGCGGCGTCAGTCGCGTGTCGCTGGTTATGCCTCTGCCTGGGCCGTCTCGCTGACTGCGGCTGGCGTGTCGCCGCCGGTCGTCGCTGTCTCGGCTGTCGCTGCCTCGGTCGTCGCTGGCGCGGCCTCCTCGGCCTGAGCAGGCTCCTCCACCTCGGTCGCCTCGGTCGCCTCGGCGGCTGGCGCGTTGGCGGCGGCTTCGGCGCGGGCGGCCTCTGCCTCGGCCTGGGCTTTCGCCTCGGCCTCGCGCTGCGCGTCCAGTTCGACATCC
>JAICVT010000347.1 GCA_025935235.1 Ktedonobacterales bacterium
AACAGGCGCTGCGCCACGTCGCCCAGTGTGGCGAAATTCTGATCCTGCGGCTTCTGGCGGGCATCCCTGAAGCGACTGAGCGCGGTCTGCAGCAGCCCCAGCGCGTCGGCCTCGCTATGCTGGTCGCGGCAGTCCAGCGCGGCGATGCCATCAGGGAAAGCGAGCGTGGTCATCAGCCGCCGCACCACCTCAGCCGCCAGCGCGGTCTTGCCGATGCCGCCCTGGCCGTTGGCGGCGGCGATGTTGGCCAACTGCGCCTCGGTCTGGCCAGTCAGCCGCTTCATCACCCACTCGACATCCGCCGCGCGCCCGATGAAGTGGTCGGCGGGGCGCAGCTCGCTCAGGTCGAAGGGCGGCCCGACTGTGACCAGCGGCGCGGGAACCGTGCGCTGATTGCGGATGACATAGAGCAGGTCGCGCTGGGCTTTCACCTCATCCATGCTGGGCTGATAATCAACGTACTGGACGAGTGAGAGCAGCGGCAGGAGTTCGCACGTCTCGCGTCGCACAGGGACGACCACCAGACCGGATTCGACGCTCGCGCCGGGCTTGCGTGTCCAGGCTAGCTCGACCTCCCGCTGCACCCAATAGGATTCCATCGCGGCCTTTGTCTCGATGACTACGAAGACAGCGCAGGCCATCACCTGCCGCTGAATCTCCTGCATCCAGTCGCTAGCAGGCGGAATGCCATCGGGCCAGTCACCCGTGGCGTCAGGCGCGCCATGCGAGTCGTACCAGACGATCCAGTCGGGGCCAAGCTGCGCGTGGAGCCAGTCGGTCAGCGCGTAGCCAAAGGCATTATCGCCGCTGGCATGGCTGATGAAGACCAGGCGTTTGTCGGGCGCTGCATCGCTGGCGGGCGCCGACTGCTCAGCGGGCGCGACTGGCGGAGGGGGCGACGCGGCCTCGGCGAGCGCGGGCGGCGGCGCTGGCTCAATCGCTGGAGCGGTGTGCGCGGGCGGCGCCACAGTGGCGGGTGGCGGCTCGGCGGCGGGCGGCTCAGGCAGCGCGGGCTTGACGCGAGCAGGCGATGGCGTGGGGATGAAGGTCAGCGCGCAGAGGTAGAGGAAGAGCGCGATCATCAGCGCGAACAGCGAGGTGGCGGCCTGGGCGGCGAGCGTGGGCGCCAGCGGCGGCAGCCCCGGCAGGCTGGGCAGCGCGATCAGGCGGCTGAGCGGGGCGGGGAAGCCCGCCGTGGCGATGTTCCATCCCACCAGCGCCACCCAGGCCAGCAGCAGCGCCCAGCCGATCAGCAGGCCGACGACGCGGCTGCGGCTCCGGCGGCGCTGCTTGCCGCGCGGCGCGGGGTCGGCGACTGACATAGGGCGGCCTCCTGCTGTGGGCGACGGCGCCGGGCCATTCGGGCCATTCCAGTATGGCAGGTAGCAGCCGTAATCGCAAGGGTATGCGAGGCGGCGCGCGAGACGGCTGGCGACTCAAGTCGCGCCTGGGAGGCGGCCTGCGGGCCGCCGCGAAACCCGCCTGCGCGGGTTCGGGATCCGCCTCCCAGTCCGCGCAGGCGGACTTCGCGGCCTGCAAGGCCTCCCAGGCGCGGTTTCAACCGCCAGCCGACGTGGCCCAATCCGCATCAGCCGCCCATCCACTCACGATCCCACGGGCAGCGAGAACCAGAACACCCACTGACCCGACTCCAGCAGGTAGTAGGAGGTGACGGTGACTTTGGCGGTGTTCCCGCCGCCTTTGTCCAGCTCCACCGTGTCGGTCACGACGAAGTACGCCTGCCCCGCCGCGTCGAACTGGACCTGCGCAGAGGTCGTCTTCGGCGTGATGGACTTGATGCGCCCGCGCTGCTGCGCCTGCTGCTCGATCAGCGTCCCGAAGCGGTCGCTGCCGTACTGCGCGGAGATGACCCGCGACGAGCCAGCGTAGACCTGCTGCCACGACTGCGGCCCCCCACGCTTCGCCGCGCCCACCACCGACGACTCGAAGGCCGTCACCGTCGGCCCGGCGGTCTCGACTGGGCTTGTGCAGGCGCTGGCGGTGCAGCCAGACAGCATGTCAATCGCCTGCTCGCCGCCTTGCCCCGTCTGCCCGTTGCAGACGCCCGTCGCGCCCAGTTTGTCGCGCGCCGAGGCATAGACCAGGTGCGCGTAGGCCACCAGCGCATACTGATCGAAGTGGGCCACCAGCGTATAGACAATCGCCTGCGAGCCGCCAGTGTTCTGGCTCAGATGCAAGACGCCCTGGACGCAGGTCAGCGCGCCCGTCGTGGTGTTGACCGGGGTGGACTGCGTGTACGAGCCATCCGCCTGCTTCGCGATGGGCAGCGCGGCCACCAGTTGGTCGCCCGCTGGCGTGGTGAAGGTGAAGCGCTCGCCGCTGGCCGCCACCAGGCTGGTTGGCGCGCTCGTCGGCAGCGCGACCGTATAGGCCGAGCCATTCCGCACATCCACCCAGCGCGCCAGCGGCGGCAGACCCGTCGGCGGGCTGACGCGCAGCGCCACCTGCGGCTGGCTCGGCGCCGCATCCGCCGCAGAGCCTAGCCGCGCGCCCGTCAGCAGCGCAGCACAGAGCAGCAGCAGCGCCGCCGCACCCGCTCGCCCGCTGGCCCTCCCTCGTAGCGCGGGCCAGCGCGTCGCCCGGATCACCGCAGACCAGGCCGCTGGCCACGTCGCGCGCCACGAGCGCGCCTCGCGCAGCGCGCGGGATCGCCTGGATTGTATGGATCGTATCGTTGAGCGTGACTGTGAGCGTGTCATCGGATACCCCCTCTGCGTCCCCGCGCTAGATCAGCCCATCGCCATGCATCAGCGTGAGCAGAATCTCATAGGGCATGTCGGTCGTCGTGGCGCCCGCGCGCCCGGTCGCGTCCGCCACCTGGATGGCGGAGCCGGGCGACTGGGTGGCGGGTTGCGACACGTTCAGGTGCTGCACTGGCGACTGGACCGCCCCTTGCAGCGCCGAGACCGCGTTGGGCGCCGAGAGCAGCGGCGCCAGCCCGCTGACGTTGAAGGTGTAGCGCTGGGTGAGCGCCCAGGCGTGGTAGCGTCCGTTGCTGTGATAGCCGTTGACCAGCGGCCCACAGGCATCGCAGAGCGAGCCTCCACCCCACAGCGGCGAGGCGAGTGGGCTGTCATCTTGCGCCAGCATGACCAGATCACCCAGCGGCAAGGAGCTTGTCGCGGGCAGCGTGTAGGCGTAGAAGTTGACCGACATGCCCAGCTCGATGTCGCCATAGAAGGTATAGAGGTTGACCGAGGATGCGGGCTGCACGCTGTTGTGCGCAAGGATGTTGGCGCTCTGCGGCGTCAGGTCGGTCTCGGCGCCGTTGTTGAGATTCAGCCCCAGCTTGTCGCCAATGACGCCGTTGATGTTCTGGGCGATCAGCGGCAGCACGGAGGTAAAGGGCGAGTGGGCGGCGTCAGGGATGCCATCTCCCGTCAGCGTCGCCGCGTCCAGCCCGCGATTGACTGTCAGCAGCCACGAGCCTTGCTGCGCGCCATTCAGGAAGAAGGCGTTATCCACCAACTGATCGCTCGTCGCGCAGTCCTGCTGGTCGGTGGCGCCCGTCGAGGTCAGGCAGCCCGCCAGCAACGTGCGCACGATGGCGGTTCCCATGCTGTAGGCCAGCAGCGTCACCTGCTTGCCGCCTGCCTTACTGCTCAGATCCGTGACGGCATGGGCCAGCGCCACCGCGTTCAGGTCCACCGAGCTTTGGCTGGAGCAGGCGTTGGGCGTGGCGCTGTCGACTGGCAGAGTGGTGTCACACCCGGCGCTCTCGCTGGTTGGGCAGGCGGCGGGCGCTGTCACCCAGGCGGGATCATCCACGTAGCAGAAGGCCTCCATCGAGGCGGGATCATAGACCAGCTTCAGCGCCTCGATCAGCGCTGTCCAGGTCTGCTCCCCCGCGTCGCTAGCCTGATCGCTATCCGCTGTCGCGCCGGGATGGAACTGATGCGCGAAGTCGCTGGCGTCCTCATGGATGCCATGCACCAGGATCAGCGGATGCGTCAGATGCCGCTGCGTGATCCAGTGGATGACCGCCGGGCGCGCAGTTGCGCTGGCGTTGTCGTTGGCGACCGCCACCCGGACCGTGTCGGTTCCCTCTGTGGCGGCGGTATAGGTGTAGGTGGCAAGCCCCCCGCCATCGGTCGTCACGGTCGCGGCGCGCGCGTTGGCGCCAGCGACGGTCACGCTCAGCTGCTGCTGCTTGAGCGGGTTCCCGTGTGGATCAACAGCCGCGATGCGCAGCGACTCCGCCTGCCCCACGGCATGAAAGGTCCCACTGAAGCAGGCGTCGGCGGGAAAGTCGAGCGCCCGCGCCGCGTCGGTGGCGCAGATAGTGACGGCGCTGTGGCTCGCGGTGCTGGTCCCGCCGGGATTGCAGCAGGCTAGAATCAGCCCCAGGACTAGCGTACTCCCCGCGATCGCCACAGGGAGGCGGAGACGACGTGGGCCTCCGAGTGGCTCGACGAATGACGGCATGACTCGCGACATACAGAGCGCTCCTCTCCTTCACGAGGCCGGGCGCCATGTCACGCGGCGAGCAGGCCGCGGAGTCCACTGAAGCGTGGTGATGAGATAGCCCCCAGCCTGGTGATTGTGGCGCAGTGTATGTCAGCGCCCACTCGGTGTCAATCCGGTGTAACTGACCTGGACATCCTTCGTGCGGCGTGCG
>JAICVT010000602.1 GCA_025935235.1 Ktedonobacterales bacterium
CGTCGCGCAGGCCGAGACTGGCGCCCAGTTGGGGCCTTTGACCCCGAGCAGGATCGACACCTGCCCGGCGGCGAGGTCGGCCAGCATCATCGGCACGAAGAAAGGGCTTACGCGCGAGGGGCCGCGCTCATACAGCGCCGCGTAGGCGTCGTCGAGAGCACCCATGCCGCCCATGGCTGAGCCGATCAGCACACCGATGCGTTGCGCATTGTCGGGCGTGATCTCCAACCGGGCATGGGCGAGGGCCTCGCGCGCCGCGGCCACGGCGAACTGCGCGAAGCGATCCATGCGCCGGGCTTCTTTGCGCTCCATGGACGCCTGCGGGTCGAAATCGGGAACCTCGCCGGCAATCTGGCTCTCGAACGGCGCGGGGTCGAAGCGCGTGACGCGTCCGATGCCGCCCTCACCGACCAGGAGGCGGCGCCAGTTCCGCTCCGTTCCCACGCCCAACGCGCTGATTACCCCCAGCCCCGTCACCACCACGCGCGGCCCCGTGCCGCTCACCTCGCTCATGCTCACCCCGTCTCGTCAGTCTTTGCTCCTTCACTATAGCAGCCATACAGAGCTTTTCCAGGCCAGCTCACGGGTAGTCTCCTGGGAGCGCGGGCGTCTCGTTTCTGTTGATTTTCATAGGAGGGGCGAGGGCATGCGCTGTTATGGGCGGATGCGCCCGTGGTTCTCATGCGGCCAGAGCGGGCGCACGCAGCAGCGCGCGGGGAGCGGGCGCACCTCCGAGATGCGGCATGGCGCGAACCAACCGCTTCAGGTTGCAAGCGGCGCCCTTGAGCAGATTCTCAAACGCCCGCTTGGCCGTGCCGCGATAGCGATGGCGGCGCAGCCCGTGCGCCCGGACCAGCTCGGAGAGGGTCGCTTCGATGGCGGGACGGGCGCGCATGCGCGCCTGGAATGCCTCCGTCTGCGCCTCGGCCCGCCGCGCCATCAGCAGCTCGTAGTGCTCGCTCAGGTGCAGGCTGCGCCCGCTGGTCCCCGTCGTGCAGTGCGCGCGGACGGGGCAGACCGCGCAGGTGGCGGCGGCGAACTGGATGTTGACGGCGCGGCTGCCGTCGCGCTCGGTGCGCGCGCTCCACTTGACGGCGCGATGGCCCTGGGGACAGATAGCCTGCTGGGCCTCCCGGTCGATGGCGAACGCGGCGATCTTGAACGCTTGGGGCGAGGTGTCCTGCAAGGGCGGACCCACCAGCGCGATGGCTGCCGCCTGGCTCTGGGCCAGTTGCGGGCCGGAGATGTAGCCGCTGTCCACGTACTGCTCGGCGGGCAGCAGCGCGCGCTCTTCCAGGCGGGCGCGAATCTCGGGCAGCGCGTCCACGTCGCCACTAGAGGCGGTGGCGGTCGTCACATCGGTGATAAAGTGCGGCCCCTCCGCCTCCGCCGTCTCGGTCACATGCACCTTATCGCCGTGCCACTTATGGCCCCGCTTCTCGCCCGCGCGCACCCCCGGGTCGTGCGGGGTCACGATGCGCTCGGTGCAGGCCACCGCCGGGGCGCGCACCGTGACCTCCCCGCCGTCGGCGGATCGCGTGTATCGCTGCTCCCAGACCGCCCGCAAGACCTCGACCGCCTCCAAGGCGGCCACCGCCGCCGGCGCTGTCTCCAGCCGATCCAGCAGCCAGA
>JAICVT010000285.1 GCA_025935235.1 Ktedonobacterales bacterium
CCGCCGCCGTGCATGTAGCCATCGGCGTAGCGCGCGACGCGAGCGAAGGTGGCGTCAGATGAGCCGCCCAGCAGCAGCTTTGGCGCGCCCAGATCGCCCAGGCGCGGCCCGATGCGCTGCTGCTCCCAGATGGCGCGCAGGTCGCTGAGCTGCGCCACGAAGCGGCGGCCACGGCTGGCGTAGTCGGCGCCAACGGCCTCGTAATCTTCCTGGCGCGCGCCGACCGCCAGCCCCAGCGTCAGCCGCCCGCCCGAGAGCGCGTGTAGCGAGGCGGCGGAGCGCGCCAGCAGGGTGGTATTGCGAATTGGCCCGATGGCGATGTTGGTGGCCAGCCCCAGCCGCGAGGTGGCGCCCGCCACCGCCGCCAGCGCCACGAAGGGGTCGTAGGCGTCGTAGACCACGCGATCCAGCTCGGCGACGCTGGAGAATGGCCCGGCCTCGGCGCACCGCGCCCACGCGATCAGCAGATCGCCACGGCAGCCCGGAATAGTGGAGGGTAAGCCGATGCTGACGCGCATGCTCAATGCCCCTTCGCATTGCGCCACCGCAGGGCGACCATCGGCCCGCGACGCTACGGAATCGTTTGCTTGCGTTCAGTGTACGTCTCTGTTGTCGCACATCGTGAGGCGCATCGGCTAGAGCGCGCTGGCGTCGGAGCCAGTGATGGCAGTAGGATGTAGGCGGAGCCAGTAGGCGATGCGCAAAGGCCCAGGAGCGATGACGTGGCCCAGAACCAGAGTCGCGCGACGAGCGCAGAACAGTTGCGGCGGCGCAACCGCGAGCTTTCTATCCTGATGGCGATGGCGGGGGCGCTCAATCAATCGGTGGACCTCGACCAGGCGCTGCATGCGGCGCTGGCGCAGGTCGCCACGCTGCTCAATCTGCGCACCGGCTGGATCTGGCTGCTCGACGACGAGGCGGGCGAGTCGTATCTGGCCGCCGGACAAAATCTGCCGCCCGCGCTGAGCGCCAATCCCCATCGCATGGAAGGTAACTGCTACTGCCTCGACACCTATCGCGCGGGCGATCTGGAAGGCGCGGCGAATATCAATGTGGTGACGTGTAGCCGCCTGCGCGGTCTGGTGGATGGAACGGATGGGCTGCGCTATCACGCCAGCATCCCGCTCTACGCACACGAGAAGAAGCTCGGCGTGCTGAATGTCGCCTTCGCTGACTGGCGCGAGCTATCGCCCGATGATCTCAACCTGCTGCACGCCATCGGCGATCTGCTGGCCATCGCCGTCGAGCGCGCGCGGCTCTTTGCCCGCAGCGCGCAGGTGGGCGCGGTGGAGGAGCGCAACCGGCTGGCGCGCGAGATTCACGACACGTTGGCGCAGGGGCTGGCCGCCATCGCGCTGCGGCTGGAATCGGTGGATGCGCTGCTCGACGCTGGCGCTGACCCGGAGCGCATGCGCGCTAGCCTGCGTCAGACGCTGGCGCTGACGCGCGCCAATCTGGAGGAAGCGCGCCGCTCGGTACTCGATCTGCGCGCCGCGCCGCTGGAGGGGCAATCGCTGGTCGGGGCGCTGCGAGCGCTGGCCAGCGAGACCCACCTGGGACGCGGCAGGCGTGTCAGCTTCAAAGTCGTCGGAGCGGGCCGCCCGCTGCCGATGCGGATCGAGGTCGGCGTCTATCGCATCGCGCAGGAGGCGCTGACCAACGTCGTGCGGCACGCGCGGGCTACCCGCGCCTCGCTCAGCCTGACCATGACGCCAGAGGAGGCGCGGCTGACGGTGGACGACAATGGCGCCGGTTTCGACGCCGACAGCGTGCCACCAGATCGCTATGGGCTGCGCGGCATGAGCGAGCGCGCCCGCCTGCTGAACGGCGAGCTGCGCGTGGCGACCAGCCCCGGCGAGGGAACCTGCGTTGAGGTGGTCGTGCCGCTGGGGGAGCGCGCATGAGTGAGCTGATCCGCATTCTGGTGGCCGACGATCACCCCATCGTGCGCGATGGTCTGGTCGCCGTGCTGGCCACGCAGGGCGACTTCGCCGTGGTGGGCGAGGCTGGCTCTGGCGCGGAGGCTGTGCGGCAGGTGGCGGCGCTGGCCCCCGATGTGCTGCTGCTCGATCTGGCGATGCCCGATGGCGACGGCGCCGAGACGCTGCGCTGGCTTCAGGAGCAGGGGCTGCGTGCGCGGGTGATCGTCTTCACCGCGTTCGATACTGACGAGCGCATCCTGACGGCTCTGCGCGCCGGAGCGCAGGGCTATCTGCTCAAGGGCGCGCCACGCGAGGAGATCTTCAACGCCATTCGCACCGTGCATGCAGGCGGCTCGCTGCTGACGCCGGTGGTGGCCTCACGCCTGCTGCGCCACGTCTCCGGCGCGGGCGCGGCCCAGGCCAGCCCCACCGCCGCGCTCACCCCGCGCGAGCGCCAGACCCTCGAGTTGCTCGGCCACGGCCTGCAGAATAAAGAGATCGCCGCGCGGCTGGGCGTGCGCGAGCGCACCGTCAAGTTCCACATCGCTGCGCTGATGCGCAAGCTGCACGCGGGCAACCGTACCGAGGTCGTCGCCCGCGCCACGCAGGGCGGCCTGCTCTCGCTGGCGCCGCAGGAGCCGCAAGAGCGATAATGACATGAGGCGTGACGGCCTTTGATGGCTTTAGAGCGTTCATGTATCTCGTCCGAGCGATTGTATTGACGACTGTTTGGCGTCTAGCTATAATTGAGCGAACAACAGCGGCTCGGAGTGAATTCGATGGAACCCGCGATGTGGTGGTGGTGGCATGCTCAGGCGGCGAGATTCCAAGGGCGAGCGAATCAGCCCGGAAAAGTCTGGCGCAACTGCGCTTCCTTCCGGCAGTAAACGCAGTCGTAGGTGGCTTCGCATCGTTGTCAGGGCAATTGGCGCGGTGCTCCTGCTGGCAGTTGTAATCGCGGCAGCAACTGGTGTCTTTGCGTATCAGCAGTATCCTGCTCTCAACGACCTCAGTGTCCGGTTTTGCAACGACATGCTGGCGCAAAACTATAGCGATGCATATCCTCTTTTGTCCGCCCACCTGCGTTCCAGGTATTCCAAACAGACTTTCGTAAACATGGGGCAAACGCTCGATACTTTTGAAGGCAATGTCGAGTCGTGCGGGCAGATATCAGCCAATCAGGTGCAGTTTGGTCTCTTTCCGGTTTCACTTACCATCATGTCAAACCTAACGCGCCAAAAATCAGGCGCTCATCAGGGCCCGATGCGGGTTGTCTATGAACAGGGCGCGTGGAGAGTGGACAACCTGAGTTCGTCGCTGCTTGGCATTAGCCCAGACGCTGTTGCTGTGGCCCTTGCTTGGTGTGATGACACTTCACGCTACAACTATGTGGGCGTGTGGTCGCTGTATGGCCGTGCGCTGCAGAGTCAGGATCCCAAGTCAGCCGTTGAGCAACTGAGTGCAAAATCGCCAGAAGGCTTTGCTCTGCCTCCGCAGGACTGCACACTGACCGCGCTGCATGCCAGTGGCGATTTGCAGCGGGTCTCTGTCACCTTTGAGATCACGACAACCTCAGATTTCGTTAACGCAACTCTCAGCCAGGACGATGGGCGCTGGGCCATTACCACCATCAGCCCTGACTCCATCGGCCTGCTGATTACCGCAAGCAAGTCGGCCAGTCCCGTGACAACAGTCGCGGCAAATTGGCTCAAGGCGCTTGCGAGCGGCAATTGTTCCAGCGCGTATGCCTTGCTAACGACAAGCGCACAGCAGCGGATATCCCTTGCGGCGTTTACCTCTCAGGTCTGCCTGGCCTGGAGTTGGGATGCGGTGGTGTCTTATGGCGTATACACCCAAAGCGCCGCGCAAACAACCATTAAGATCGAGTTCAACGGCTGGCTACCCAGTGCGACACCTACGCGCTCATTTGGCCCCAATGGAGCTGTCGCGCGTCCGAGCGCAGTGATTACCTTGGTTCAGGAGAAAGGCTCCTGGAAGGTCGATTCCATGCAGCCGCTGTGATTCGCTATCGTTCGCACCCTGGGAGCACAACCAATGGATAGTTGCGGTGCCTCATGGCTCCATACAAGCTCACGGACCCTTGCTCCGCTGACGTTGGTTTGCGTGTGCTTGCTAGTACTGGTCGGATGCGCGCCATTCCAGCAGGCCGGGCATACGCCCAAAGCGCAAGCGACCTCGACATCTGCTCTTGGCGGATCCGTCAATAACTCCTCATCTTCCGCCGCAGTGCAGGCGTTTGATCCTTCAATAGCTATGCATGCGATCACTCAATGGGATCTACAGGTGCAATCTAATCACATCCTCGATGGGGGGCAAACTCGCAGTGTCGAGGACAGTGGCTGGGCTACTGACAACTTTCACAAGAGCGAACATCTTCGTTATGGTTTCTCCCAGCTTCAAGACCCAGTAGCCCACTACCCTTACGCCCCGTTGGTTGTGGGTTCGGTGGAATACGTCTTCTTCGTGACTGATTCTGCAGGCGCAACGCATTACGGCCTCTTGCTCGGTACTGTAGATCAAGCAGGCCGTGCTATCACTGTCGTGACATGGCTCGACGCCCACCCGTTGACTCAGATCGTCCAGTTGTTCAGCGCATCTGTCGCGGAGCCACTTGATTGGGGCCTCTCGAACTATTCGCTGGGAGTGATATATACCGAGCCCTCGGAGATGCAACTCGCCACTGCACTCGCCAGCGGAGTAGTACTGCATCACACAATTGTCATTAGCTTCGACCTCACTGCGGCGCTGAGTTCGTCATCGGCCAAAGGTGGTACAGCCAGCCTCTCACCTGCGCAAGTGCAAGATGAAAAGGTCGTAGCGGCGCTGACCAAGCCTGGCACACCCCTTCCGGCTGGAGTGTACAGTTCTGCTAAGTCGTCGGGCTTTACTGTCTCTCCCTCTGATGGGGCAATCAGCCCCCTGAATATTGTCCTGCCAGCTTCTCCTACTCCACACTTTTGACAGCCGACACCCGCGCTGTGCTATACCCTCATCTACGAGTTGACCAAACTCCAGAGCAATAGTACGGATCCATCCCTTGCGCCTCTTGCTCCCCTCTCCCGCACAGCGGGGGAGGGGCTGGGGGCTTTCAGGGGTAGGTTTTTTGCCAGTCCTGAATGGGCCAGGGATCGGATCGGAAGCGGCCGAGCGGCAGCGCGCATCCACACACCAGTTGGAGGGCAATCACCGTGCAATCACCGTGATGCCCCGACGGAAGCAACTCAGCCGCCGTGTGCGCGCGGTGGGGGACGCGGTGGGGGACGCGGTGGGGGACGCGGTGGGGGATGCGGTGGGGGATGCGGTGGGCTGGGCGTCTTCTGCGACGCTGCCCACGCTGACCACCCAGAGCGTGGCGACGGCCAGCACCAGCCAAAAGCGGCTGACGCGCTCGGGATCGGTCATGCGGGTCGCTTGCCATTGCCAGCCACCGCGCTTGGCATCTTTGAACCCCGCTTCGATCCAACTGCGCCAGCCATACCAGGCGACGTCCGCCTCAGCGGGGGCCAGATCGGTCAACACCACCCATCCCTCGGCATAGTCCGGCTCCCAGCGCGCCACCAGGGTCGCGGTGAGGGGTTGCTCGCGAAAGCAGACCACCCGCCCACTCCAGTGCGCGCCCACCTGTGGCAGCAGGGTGGCCAGCGGCGTCCAGTCCTCGTCCGGCAGGACGTGGTAGTAGCCTTGCTGGGTGTTGATGCGCAAGAATGGATGCCAGCCACAAGACACCAGTGCCGCAAACAGCCAGGGGGCGTACAAGCCGCGATCCGCCGCGACCACCACCAGCCAGTCGGCGGGAACACTGCGCTGCAGGCGCTGCAACAAGGCTTCCCAGTGCGGACGCCAGGCGCCGGGCTCCTGCGCGCGCACTACCACCCACGCCACCGGGATGGCGCAACCGCGATAGAGCACCCTGAGCGCCAGCACGGTGAAGCGGGCGCCCAGGGTGCTGGCATCCAGCGCCAGCGCCAGTCGCCGCTGCGTCGCG
>JAICVT010000402.1 GCA_025935235.1 Ktedonobacterales bacterium
AGCCGCTCGCTGGCGACCACCGTGGCAGAAGCGCCGTCGCTCAGGCCAGGAGCGTTGCCCGCCGTCACCGAGCCATTGGCCTTGCGGAAGGCGGGCTTGAGCGCCGCCAGCCCCTCAAGCGTCGTGTCGGGGCGGATCGGCTCGTCGCGCTCGACGACGGTCGTGCCCTTCTTGCCCGGAATCTCGACCGGGACGATCTCATCGCGGAAGCGGCCCGCCTCGGTGGCGGCCTGCGCCTTCATGTGGCTGTGGTAGGCCAGCTCGTCCTGCTCCTCGCGCGTGACCTTATACTCCTCGGCGATGATCTCGGCCTCCTCGCCCATGTGGACATGCTCCACGGCGCACCACAGGCCGTCATGCACCACCGCGTCAATCATCGGGGCGTCGCCCATGCGATAGCCGGTGCGCGCTTTGGTCAGCAGATAGGGCGCGTTGCTCATGCTCTCCATGCCACCTGCGACGAACAGCTCGCCATCGCCCGCTTTGATGGCCTGCGTCGCCAGCATGACGGCCCGCATCCCTGAGCCGCAGACCATATTGATGGTGACAGCGGACACGTCGCCCGGCACGCCGCCCTTCAGCGCCGCCTGGCGCGCGGGGGCCTGGCCAGCGCCCGCCTGCACGACGTTGCCCATCAGCACTTCGTCAATCCGCTCGACTGGCGCCCCCGCGCGGCGGATGGCCTCGCGGATGACGATGCCGCCCAGATCGGTGGCGGCCAGCGACGACAGCCCGCCGAGGAAGCGGCCCGTGGGGGTGCGGGTCGCGGCGACAATCACAGCATCAGAATCAGCCATCTATCGGCTCCTTTGTCTCGATTTCTCAGTTCGTCTGGCCTGCGCTCCGTTGCGCGCCACTGAACGAATGGCATCCCTCGCATTATACGGCATGCGCGGGCGGCGGGGCATGCCAGCGTGAGCCGACATACGCCAGGCCGCATGTCGTAAGCGATGTGTGGCGCGCGTCATACTATGTTCGCTCGCTACGCAATTTTGTGTAGGCGTACCCGTAGACAAGGCGCACGCCCGCGAGTACCCTGAGGCCCAGGGAGTGCAAACACCCAATGCGCTTCTCGTGGTCTGGCGCAGCGTGACTGTCGCCAGAGCGCCCCGTGGCCGGGGGAAGCGGCGGCCCACCCGCTGGTTCTGGTGGACGTTCGTGTGGGGGCTGCGGCGGGCGCTCTGGCTCGCAAGTGTTCCTGAGGGAGAGCCATCCCTCATCAGCGGGCGCTGATCGTCGCACGTGCGGCGCGGCGCGGAAAGGTACACCCAGCCATGTCTATGGACCCGAATCAGCCCTATGGGCAGCAGCCGCAGCAGCCGTTTGCTACCACGGCGGGGCGCTGGGGCGTCTCGGCGCTCGGCAACCTGGGCGCGGAGGTGATGTCTGGCATCACCTATCTGATTGGCATCGTGCCATTCCTCGGCTTCATCGCCCAGATCATCATCTTCGCGATGGAGAAGAACCGCTTCTCCAAGTTCCACGCCGCCCAGGCGCTATGCCTGAGCGTGGTCGCCATCGTCCTTGGCATCGTTGATTCGATCATTCAGGGCGCGCTGGGATTTGGTCTGGCTTCCTCGAACTCAGCGGCAAATATTGGCGCTGGTGGGCTGGCGCTGCTGTTCGCCTGCCTGTTTGGCATCCTGGGACTGGTGGTCTTCGCCTTCTGGATCTGGGGCATGATCGCGGCCTTCACCGGCAAGCCGACCAAGCTCCCGATCATCGGCAGCATCGCCGAGGGGCTGGCTGGCGGCCCGGTCAGCGCCATCTAGCGCGGAACCTCACCCCCAACCCCCTCTCCCTGTGGGAGAGGGGGTGTTTGTTTTTCAGGGGTTCGTGGCCGCGTGGGCTGGCTCGGCTGGCGGGCCGCCGCGCGTGGGCAGGTCGTAGGTCCGCTGGATGGCGTTGCGCTCGTCCACCAGCACGACTTTCGGCTGCCAGTCGCGCGCCTCAGCGTCCGGAACCTGGGCGTAGGACATGATGATGACGAGGTCACCGACGCTCACCAGATGCGCCGCCGCGCCGTTGAGCTGAATAGTTCCGCTGCCCGCCTCGCCAGCGATGATGTAGGTCTCCAGCCGCGCGCCGTTGGTGATATCCACCACCTGCACACGCTCGAAGGGCAGCATATCGGCCGCCGCCAGCAGCGTTTCATCTATGGTGATGGAGCCGATATAGTTCAGGTCGGCTCCGGTAACGGTCGCGCGGTGAATCTTGCCGTTCAGGACTGTTCGCAGCATCGCGTGTCGCTCTTCTCTCCGCTGGGATGAGTAGTCTCGCGCGCGGCCACGTTCAGCCGGGCGCTCAACCGTATCGTACCACCGGAGCCAGCGCTTAGCGGGTGGCGGGCGGCCACGAGGAGCCGCTGCGCTTCACCTCGGCCTCCGGGCGCAGTCGCAGCGCCGACCACGTCGCATCCACTGAGACGTTGCTGACAGGACCCCAGCCCTGTGCGAGCGCCAGCGCGGCCAGACTGTCCCGCGTCAGGTCGGTCGCCACGCGCGCGGACTGCTTCGGCCACATCACCCATAGCGCGCCGCCCTTGGCCAGCGCGGCGATGACGGCGGGCAGGCTCGCCTGAAGCCGCGCCTGCTCGCGCACGAAGAGATGCGCCGCGTCATAGGTCGCGCCCGGCTGCGGCTCGGTGTCAAGCGCGGCCAGCAGCCCCGGCTGGCGCAGCGTGGCGAGGTAGTCGTCAGGCGCGTTCAGCGCCAGCAGGCGAGCCGCGGCGGTCAGGCGCAGCTTCTTCGCCAGCGCGGCGGCGGTCTCGTCGGGCATGCTCATCTTCCTCTCCAACGCTCGATTCTCCAGCGGTTTATGCAGTTTGCGAAGGCGGCGGATACCGCGCCACGCCGGCCGGCGGTTGAAAACCGCGCCTGGGAGGCGGCGTGCGCGCCGCCGCAAAACCCGCCTACGCGGGTTCCCGGGGCGTCCCAGTCCGCGCAGGCGGCAGGCGAAGCCGAGCTTCGCGGCCCGCAGGCCTCCCAGGCGCGATTTCAATCGCCAGCCACCGTCTCAGCGGTGTATCCGCACCAACCACTCAGCCCTGGGAGAGCAGGCGGGAGCGGGCGTCGCGCAGCGCTAGCGCGATCTGCTCGGGGCGCTCGCCCTCCAGCGCCATACGCTTGATGGCCGAGAGCGCGCTGGCCCAGTCGTCGGCGCGCCCCTGATAGCGGGCGTCGCGCGCCAGCAGGTCTTCGAAGACATGTAGCTCCAGCGCCTGGCGGTCGGCGCGCTCGTCCTCGCCCTCCACACCATCCAGCTCGTAGGCGTTGGAGCGGGCGGAGTCGTGGATGCGGGCGATCAGCGGGTGAAAGCGCTCCTTGACGATCTCCTCCAGCCGCGACCGCTCGATGGCGGCGCTGTCGAAGGCGAACGCGCCGATCAACCCCACATCCACTACCGCCTTGCGCTCCAGGATGTCGGCATGCTCGCGCGCCTGAGACTGCGTGAGCCGCTCGAAGTGGTCGTAGAACGCGGCGGGGTCGCTCAGACCATCCACCCGGAAGGTGTAGCGCACGAACGGGCGGCGTGGATTGGTGATTAGCTCCGCGTGATGCTTCGGCTCGCCTTCAGGAACATCCGTATCAACCTGGGTGACGAAGTAGCCGCGGTCCCAGGCGCTCTCCTCCGCCCCCCAGGTCTCCGTCGAGCCGGGATTGAAGAGCCAGTTATCTATCTCGTAGGGCCTGTGGACATGGCCGAGCGCCACGTAATCCACCAGCCCGCGCAGCGGCTCGAAGTCGGCGCGCTCTGGCAGCCCCTGCATCTGCGGCAGGATGCCTTCCACGCCTGTGTGCATCAGCAGC
>JAICVT010000120.1 GCA_025935235.1 Ktedonobacterales bacterium
CGAAGGAACGTCCTCGACAGCCGCGAGGCGCCGCGACCTCACCTATTCTACGACATTACAACACGGATACCTGGCGAATGGCTTCCAGCTGCGCATCGCCTCCACGCGCCATCTGCGCGATGAAGTTCAGCGCGCCGCTGTCCCACCCGTACAGGTAGTAGCAGCTCGGCTCGTCCGGCGGGACGACCGCGTGCTTGTACGGCGCAAGCTGCAGGAAGAAGCAGCGCAGCCCCGGATTGACGCGCTGCTTGTACTCGCGGATCAGGTCCAGCGCGCCGCGATGCCTGGTCAGGTGATCCACCCACGACTCGCTGTCGGTGATGAAGATCGCCAGATCGTAGACTCGCGCCTGCTTGCCCTTGCCGCTGAATCCCAGCTTGCTCGTGCCGCCAAACGCATACTCCAGCGGCGCCGAGAGGCTCGTGCCGCCGCCGTGGCCCGACACCGCCCGCGCGATCTCGGCCAGCGACTGCTCGTGGCTGAGCGTGCGCGGATGCGCCGTCGTGTCGAAGCTGACGACCTCGCCCTGCGCGGCGCGCTTGTAGGCCGCCGCCGCGAAGACGCCCGCGATCTCAGCCAGCGTCATCTCGGACTTGGCCGAGGCGCGCATGGACATCGAGCCGCTGATGTCGTTGGCGATCAGCACGCGCTCGCCCAGCTCCGGCATGTTGGCGAAGCTCAGCTCCAGCGCCGCTTCCAGCGCCTGCCGAATCTCGTCCTGCCCCGCGCCACTGGTCGTCTCAATCGCCTTGAGCGCCGAGACGAAGCGGAACGGAAACTGCTTGCTCGCCGCCACACGCTCCGGGTCCGCCAGCGCGCTGGTGACGTAGGCCAGCGTCTCGGCGTCCGCCGTTGCGCCGTGCTTGATGGCGTTATTCAGATTTCGTAACAATGCCATGTAGGGCATCTGATAGAGCATCGCGCGCCAGACCGCCGCCGAGCCAGTGACCTGCGACGCCACGACCTCCCACGGCAGCCGATGCCGCGCGATCAGCTCCAGCAGGCGCGCCTCACCCTCCGGCGTCGGCGCGGCGCGATAGGCGGCCGCCTCGGCCTTGAAGGCCTCGTAGCCCGCGATCTGCTCCAGCCCCTCCGCGACCTCGCCCTTGACGAGATAGCGCGCGATGTCGTTGGCGCGGCCCGTCAGCTTCGGGCGGGTCAGGCGATAGATGTCGCGCAGGCTCATGTCCTGGCTCTCCGCGCCATACTTGATGGCATGGTACTCACTCATCTCCGCCAGCCAGCGTCCCGCCGCCCGCTGCATCAGCTTGCCCATGCCGCGAATCTTCTTCGTCCGGCACAGGCTGATGACATCTTGCAGGTCGCCCGGCGTGCGCACGACGCGCGGAAAGATGCGGCGCGCCAGCTCCTTGGCATCGGGATTGGGAGAGGCCGAGAGCGCCACCAGCGCCACCAGCGGGGCCAGGCGCATCAGCCCATCGCTGCGGGCGTGGATGATCGCCTGCGCCAGCAGATGCGGCTCGCGCTCGGCGAAGGCGGTGAAGAGCGCCAGCGCCTCACCAGCCAGCTCATCGGCCGAGGCGTAAAAGGTTGGCTCCAGCATGCCGGTCGTGAGAACACGCGCCAGCGCCTCTTCGTCGCTGCGGACGAACGTCGGCGCGCCCTCGTAGTTGCGCGCGGTGGCCGCGTCGTAGGCGCCAGCCGCGAACAACTTGTCGATCTTGCTTGCTTTGCTCTTCGGCTTCATCCCGATCACCCCATCCCTGGGCGGCTGAATAGCGACGAGTCCATCGGCTCCGGTCTTCAGCCGCCGGGGAGGAAGTGTAGCATCGCCCGCCGGGCAGGCGCTATCGCCAAACGGGTGAGCTTTGGCGCGCATCCGGTGGACGCCGCGCATCGCTCGTCAGGTGATGCCTGAGGATGTTCGTGGTGGGACGGCGTTAGCTCGCCTTTGTGCGGCGCAGATACTGCTCCCAGGTGATGACGCCGACCGCGTGATCGGGAGTCAGAACGGCGCCGCCACGGAAGCCATCCCAGGGCGAGCCGTGGATCGGCGCTGGCCGCACGGTGGCGTCGCGGCCCCGCACGCGCAGGTAGGCGCTGGCCATCTCTTCTAGCGGGAGGATCTCCGGCCCGCCCATCTCTTCGATCTGATGCAGCGGCTCGCCCTCGGCTAGCGCCACCAGCCGCGCCGCCACCTCGCTGATAGCGATGCTCTGGAGGCGCACACCCTCTGGTATGGCGACCTCCGCTGCGGTATCTATCCCCAGCGACCGCAGCAGCGCCGCGACGAAGCCGTGGAACTGGGTCGCCCGCAGGATGCTCCACGGCAGCCCCGACTGGCGCGTCAGCGACTCCGCCGTCGCCTTGGCCGTGTAGTAGGGCGCGGTCGAGTGGTCCACGCCGACGATGGAGACGTAGATGACATGCGGGGAGAGGCCATTGGCCTGGGCGGCGGCCAGCAGGCGCCGCGTGCCGTCTACATCCACCGCCTGGGCCTGCTGCGAATTGGACGCGGCATGAATAACCACGCGCACGCCCGCCAGCGCCGCCGCCAGCCCGCGACCCGTCGTCAGATCGCCGACTACCACCTCAGCGCCCGCGACCGGCGCCGCTGCCCCCGAATGCGAGAGGATGCGCGCGTGGCGCCCGCGCGCGGCCAACTGCGCCACCACCACGGCGCCCAGCTTGCCGGCGCCGCCCGTCACCAGGATATCAGCCACGGCTGAACTCCTTTCCTCTCGCTTCTCTCCGATGCCCGCCGCTCTCATCGCCTCAACGAACAGCGTCGCTCAGCTCTGTGCGGCCTGCTCGGTCTGTGCGCGGGCGACCAGCTCCTCACGCGCCTGCCAGAGCGCGGGGAAGAGCAGGTGATGCAGCGTCTTCTCCATCGCGGCGACAGGCATGCCGCCCGTGCCAGTCGATTGCGGACCGAGGTGGCGCTGCGCCAGCTTCAGGTGCGCCGCGCGGAAGAGGTGGAACTGCTCATCAAAATCGGTCAGCGCCTCGGCGCAGCCATAGATGGCGGGCCACTCGCGCGGGCGCGCATACAGCTCGACCAGCGTCAGATGCTGTTGATCGAGCGCGGCGGCGAAGCTCTCCCACAGCGCTGGCGTGGCGCGCAGAATGCCGCGCCACCCCGGCGAATCGCCGCCGTTACCGTCGCCCAGACCCGCGCGGATGACGAGGAAGTCGGCGGGCGCCACCAGCTCGAGCTGGCGCATCGCCGCGCACACGACATCCTGGGCGGAGGTGGCGCGGCGTACCGCGATGGCGGCGTCATCGAAGCGAGCGGAGCGTAGCGCGTCGCTCGCGGCCTGTAGCAGCTCGATGGTCAGCTTCCACCACAGCTCAAACGTCTGATGCGTGATCTGGAAGACGTATTCATCGGGATGCAGTCGCTCGGCGGGCGGCTTTTGCAGGTCCAGCAGATCATCAACGCGCAGATAGCGTTCGTAGGTCGTCTGGCCGCGCGGGTGAGTCGTATCAGTGGGTTTGGATGGCGTCTGGGCGCTCATGATGTCTGCCTCCATCGTCGTTGATGTAGCGCTGCGTTCTCTCCCCACTCTACACCGCGCGCGCAACCGATGGCCACCCTGGGCAAGCGCGGGGCGCAACGTCGCCCCAGCCCCTCTTCCATGAAAAGCAGTGATCTAGAGCCAACTTGCGCTCATAGCGACCATCCATCGTGCCTATGCTATACTCCAGTAACGACTCGCGCCGACAGCCCATTGTGTCTCATTTTCTCGGCGTCCGTGGCTGATGGCGCGGGGGAGCGAGGCAGGGAGAGGTTATGCAGTGCCCCCACTGTGGGTGGATCGAATCCAAGGTGACGGACTCGCGCGACAACGGCGAGACGGTGCAGCGGCGGCGGCGCTGCGAGCGCTGCAATGAGCGGTTCACCACCGTCGAGCGCATCGTGCTGGCGGAGCTGACCATCGTCAAGCGCGATGGACGGCGCGAGCCATTCAGCCGCGACAAGCTGCTCTCTGGCCTGCGCCACGCCTGCCAGAAGCGGCCCATCGCCGTCGGCCAGCTCGAAGCCATCGTGCGCGACATCGAGAACGAACTGTACAAGCTGGGCAAGGCCGAGATCGAGTCGTCCATCATCGGCGAGATGGCGATGGAGCGCCTGCGCAAGATAGATGCGATCGCCTATATCCGTTTCGCCAGCGTCTATCGCTCCTATCCCAACCTCAGCGCCATGCGCGACGAGATGGATCGCCTACTGGAGGACGTGGCCGAAGAAGACGCGGCCAGCTCCGCCAATGGCTCCAGCATCGGCAGCAGTCTTGGCTCCAGCCGAACCGCGCGCAGCGAGAAAGCGCCGCCTCGGCGCTGAACTCGTGTGCGGTTGTGGCGAGATAACCCGCACGCCAGGAACCGCCGTCTCCCAGCCCGCGCAGGCGGGCTTTGCGGCGGAACGCCCGTAGCTGCGGCTTCAGCCGCCCGTTCGCCCCGCCGCTAGCGCCTGCGCTTGCGCCCGCCGTCAAACAACAGCCTGGTCAACTGAAGCTCAATAGTCTCAGTGTCGGCGCTGCCCGCTGGCGCGATGACGCCGTAGGCGGGCGCGGCGGGCTGCGTCGCGGGCGGCTCTGGCGCGCCCAGCGCGAGCGCCGCACGCACGCGATCGGGCGTGATGGGGTGTGAATCCTCCAGCGTGCGGTAGCCGCGCAGCGTCTTCTGCCGCATCGGCCCCAGGTAGGAGGCGGGCAGCTCGGCGTAGTGGCGGCGCAGCTCGCTGTAGAAGTTCGGATTGTTGCGCTTCGCCATCTCCTGGCGGATGCCCACCCGCGCGCCGCGCATCGTCTCCGCCGTCGCCAGCACGGCGGTCAGCGCGTTGATGAAAGCTTGTGCGCCGTAGCACTCGACCGCGACCGCGTCGGCCTCATACTCGTCGGCGCGGCTCAGGCGCAGGCGGATCATGTGGAAGACCAACCAGAGCAGCCGCAGCGGTATCGTCGCGATCCAGACGACCACCACGCCAACCAGCGCGCCGATGGAGGATGTGCTGGAACGCATCCGCGCCGTGCGCCCCTTGTAATTCGTCTCGATGCCACCATGCATGGCGTCAATGATGTTAAACAGCGCCGACTCCGCGCCGCCGAAGAAACGCCCGAAGAAGGAATGCTCGTGCTGGTCGTGCGCCAGCTCATGCGCCAGCACGGCGCGCAGCTCGCGGTCGTTCATCTGGCCCAGCGAGGCGGCGCCCACGCCCACCGCGACCCGTGGCGTCAGCGCGCGGCCCCAGAGCATGCGCCGGGTGATGTAGAAGCCTGCGCCGGGGTGCAGGATGACCCACTTCGGCGGCTTCACGCCGACCTGGCTGGCCACCTCGCCGAGCGTCGCGGCGAGCTGCGGATACGCGCTGGACGGCGCGACGATGCCGTGAACCCGGCTGGGCAGGCCAAACAGCGTCCACAGCAGGTAGAGTACGATCATGCTAAACAGCGCGACCCCCAGCCACGCGCCCTGCATGACATATTGGGCTAGCAAGAAGATACTGCCGACGAGCAGCGCGCCGATCACCAGATAGATCAGCGCGCTCAGCGCCGAGAGCAGCGCGATGTAGAGCAGACTGCTCGCGCTCTCGGCGCGCTTGGCACGGGCGATGCGCGCCAGCTCGCGCCGCGCGATGCGGGTCGCCAGGCGGCGGTCGAGCAGGGTGAAGCGCCGCGAAAGTCCGCGCGCCGATTCGACTGGATCGCCCGGCCCACCCCAGCCACAAGCGCACTCGACAAAGCCAAATTGATCCGCCGGGGTCGGACGCCCGCAGATCGGGCAACGCGACGCCTCCGCTGGCGGTTGATCTCGTTCCACGCGCCTGTCCCTTCCGCTACGCCCGCTTGCTCTTGCGCGGGCGTCAATTGAATCGCCGCATCACTCACATACTCACCGGCTTGCGAGCGGCGCTTTCAGTATAGCGGCGCCAGTCCAGCAAGTGTCCAGTGTCCGCCCTGGCGCCTCTTCATCCAGAGGCGTTCGCGCTCAGCGCGCGGGCCAGATGCGCGACAATGCGGAAGCATGCGAGACGTTGGAAGGGCGCGGCTGCGGGGATCTGGCGCGCGATGGGGGGCGCGCGATGGCTTGACAGCGACGCCCGTTGGTGGCTATGATGCGACATCATTTGCGACGCAAAGGCGCGTGGCATGCGACTCGCTTCAGAGCGGGACAGCGATCATACGCGACGATACGGCGCTGTCGAGGTCGTTCGGAGTCGTACTGGGTCGTTCTGAGTCGGTTCGAGCGTTCTGTTTCGATAGCGCCAGCGCCGCCGCGCCACCACACGCGGCGGACTGGCAAGCGGCTTGCGATGAAACGCCGCATCACTGCGAAGCGCGCGCCTCCCAGCCCATGCGCCTTGCGTGTGGATATGACGGGTGCTATACTGCGCCAGCGGCAGTCCCGGGAAGAAACGAGCAAGACCATGGCAATGGATGAACCTCTCACATCCTACATGACGGAACGGGGCGCGCGGCGCGACCAGGCGCCAGCGGCGGATCACGATACCGGTGACGTGAATGCGCTTGCCCAAAGTGATAGCCTGCGCCTCTACCTGCGCGAAATATCACGCATTCCACTGCTCTCCGCCCAGCGCGAACTGGACCTGGCCCAGCGGGTCGAGCGCGGCGATCGCATCGCGCGCAATCATCTGATCGAAGCCAACCTGCGCCTGGTCGTCAGCATCGCTAAACGCTATGTTGGGCAGGGGCTTTCACTCGAAGATCTGATCGGCGAAGGCAATATTGGTCTGATCCGCGCCGTCGTGAAGTTCGACCCCAGCAAAGGCTTCCGCTTCTCCACCTACGCGACCTGGTGGATCAAACAGGCCATCACACGCTCCATCCTCGAAGGCACCCGCACCGTCCGCCTGCCGGTCTACATCATGGAAGAAGTGATGCGGGTCAAACGCATGACGCGCCACCTCTATCAGGAGCTGGGGCGCGAGCCAACCGTCGCGCAGATCGGTGAGGGGCTAGGCATCAGCGGCGAGCGCGTCACGGAGCTGCTGGTCTGGGCCGAGAAGGTCTTCTCGCTGGATGCTCCGCTCTCGGATGAGGAAGAAAACTCGCTCTCTGACCTGATCGAAGATCAGGGCGCCGAGGGGCCGGAAGGGACGACCGACCACGAGATGCTGCGCGAGGAGGTGCGGCGGGCGCTCAGCGCGCTGACCCAGCGCGAGCGCGAGGTGATCGAGCTGCGCTTCGGCCTGCTCGATGACCAGGATCACACGCTCGAAGAGGTCGGGCGGCGGCTCAAAGTCACACGCGAGCGCGTGCGCCAGATCGAGGAGCGCGCCATCCGCAAGCTGCGCCACCCGGCAGCCAGCCGCCTGCTGAAAGAATATCTGGACTGAGGAACCTCTCCCCCTGCCCCCTCCCCTTCAGGGAGGGGAACTCACTTCGGGCGATCTGGCGGTGGGGACGTTCTTTCATTCGTTGCACTCTGCACGGGGAGCCTCAACCCAGGGTACGCAGCCGCCTCCCAGGCGCGGCTTCAATCCCCAGCCGCCGAGCCGATCCGCTGCTCCGCGCCACATCCCCTCGCCTATGATCTCCTCCCTGAAGAGGAGGGGGTAGGGGGAAAGGTCAGCCGCCAAGCATCCCGGCTGGCATTCCAGCTGGCGTCATCGAGCCGAAGGAGCCTTCGTTGGCGTCGAGCAGCGGATAGTGGCCCGCGCTGACCTGCTGCTGCAACAGGCTGTACGCCATGTCCGACTGCGTCTGGGTCAGCGAGCCATCGCTGACGGCTTTGGCGAGTTGCGCCTGCACGGCCTTCAGGTAGGCGGCATCCACGGCGCTCTTCTTCGCGCCGTGCTCGCTGGTGATCTGCGCCACAGTCTTGCCTGACTGCAATTCGCTCTGCAGCGCGCTCGGCGCGATGTTGAGCGCGCCCGCCACCGCCGCGACGATGGCCGCACGCGCATCCTTGACCGCCTGCGCCTGTGCGCTGGAGGCGGCGCCCGCACTCGTCCCGTGGGCCTTCATCGCCGCCTGGATCGCCGCGCACGGATTCTTGGCATACTCCGCCAGTTGCTGCTCGGCCTGCGCCTTCTGGGCGGGGGTGAGCTTGCCATCGGCGTACATCTTGTCAATAACCTTCTGCAGCGCGTCCTGGTTGGCGCTTTCCAGCTGCGACGGGCTGAGGCCAGTGTCCTGGCTGACCGTCTGAAGGTAGAGCGAGCAGTAGTCTGCCGCCGAGGGGGTCGCCTGGCTCGCGACGCGCGGATGTCCGCCCGCGGCCAGCGCCTGGAGCGACGGCCCTACGATAATCCCCAGCACGAGGCCGAGCATCAGCAGCACAGCGCCGCCGATGCCCAGCAGAGCGCGTTTCCCCATCTGAACCATCCTTTGGCGACTCACTCGCCTCGCTTCTGTCGCTTCTGTCGCATCGGCTCCGCTGGACGGCGCCGATCCCTCCGCAACTCCTTAGCAAGAGATGTAGCACGCGCGCGGGCCGCGCGCCAGCCCTTACCCCTCGCAACGCGGCGATTGCGACATATCTGCGACATCTGGCGAACCCTGACGCGTGGTATCGTGCGCTCAGCGCGTGGTTGAACGCGCCCACAGGCGCAGACGGGAGAGGCAGGCGGCGATGGCCGAGGCAGGCGAGGCAGGCGAAACGACGGACGCGAGCGACGCGGATACGACGACCACGCCGCTGCGGGTGGGGATCATCGGCGCGGGCGCGGTGGGGAACGCGCTGCTGGCGGCGCTCGGCGCGCGTGGCGCGGAGGCTGACCTGCGCGCGGTAGCCATCGCCTCGCGCACCTTCAGCCACGCGCGGGCAGCGGCGCGGCGCGTGACGGGCTGCGAGGCGCTCGATGGCCTCGACGCGCTCGAAACGCTGGCGGCACGCTGTGATCTCGTCTTCATCGCCACCCCTGACGACGCCATCCAGACCGTGGCCGAGAGCGTGGCGTGGCGTCGCGGGCAGGCGGTGGCGCACCTCAGCGGGGCGCAGGGCGTAGCTCCGCTGGCCACCGCGATGGCGCGTGGGGCGCGAGTCGCCGCGCTGCACCCGCTGATGACCTTTCCCCGTGCGCTGCGGGCCGCCCCAGCGGAGCAGATTCTCGCGCGGCTGGCGGGCGCCTCGTGGGCGCTGGAGTGCGCAGACGCCGACCTCGCGGCGCGGCTGACGCGCTTCATCGCGGCGCTGGAGGGGCAGGTCATCGCGCTGACGGAGCGCGACCGCGCGCCCTATCACCTCTCTGGCGTGCTGGCGTCCAATTACCTCGTCTCGCTGCTGGGCGCGGCGACCGAGTTGTGGGCGGGGTGGGGCGTCGGGCGCGATGAGGCGCTGCGGGCGCTGCTGCCGCTGGCGCGCGCCACCATCGAGAATCTGGAGGCGGTGGGGCTGCCTGCCGCGCTGACCGGACCCATCGCGCGCGGCGATGTCGGCGCGGTCCGCATCCACGAAGAGTGGCTGCGCGCACACACCGAATCGTCCGAAGACGGCGTGGCGCTGCGCGAGGTCTACTCGGCGCTGGGCCGCCTGACGCTGCCGCTAGCGCGCGAGAAGGGCGCGCTCGATCCCGCCACCATCACCGCGCTGCGTGAGGCGCTGGAGGAAGGCTGAGGGTGGCCGCGCAAGTGTGGCCGACATCACAGCGCAGCCGGTGAATCGCGCGACGCACGCGACGTACTATTCAGTGCAGAGGACCAGTCCGCGGGAGGGCGCGCCAGCGACGAGCGCGCGCAGGAGGCGTGCGAGATGAGTGGCAATCCGTGGGATCCAACCGCGCCGATGGGGCCGACGCCGCCCGCGCCGCCCTCCCCGCGCCCCGCGCCCGCTGGACCACACTGGCCGACCCCGCGCGGAGTTGCGCCCATCGCTGAGCCTGAGACGCAGACCACCCCGCTCAGCCAGAGGCGCTGGCTCGCCGCGCTGATCCTCTACCTGCTCGCGCCCATCACGGCGGAAGTGCTGACCGGCTCGACGCCGCCGCTCAAGTTCGTCAACCCCGTCTCGTTCCTCTTCCTGACGGCGCTGTATGGCTCTGGCGCGCTGCTCGTGCGCGAGATCGTGCGGCGGCGCGGCCTGGGCTGGTGGAGCGTGCTGCTGCTCGGCGCGGCCTATGGCGTCCTGGAGGAGGGGCTGGTCGTCACCAGCTGGACGAACCCCTACTGGCCTGATCTGGCCTTCCTGAATGGCTACAGCCGCGCGCTGGGCGTCAACTGGTACTGGGCGATGGGGATGACCGCCTTCCACGCCGTCGTCAGCATCGCGCTGCCCATCACGCTGGTGGAGGCGACGTTTCCGCGGCTAGCCCCGCTGCCGTGGCTGGGCAAGCGCGTCTATCGCCTGCTGATGGCCTGGCTGGCGGTCGTCTCCATCGCAGGGCTGGTGGCCTTCGGCTTCCTGGAGTTCAAGCAGCAGGGCTACCATCCGCCGCCGCTGGGCTGGCTGCTGGCGCTGGTGATCGCGGTCGCGCTGGTCTGGCTGGGAACCCATCCGCTGGGACGGCTCTGGCGCCACGCGCAGGGCGAGGCGACCGCGCCGCCGCGCGTCAACCGCCGCCGGGCGCCATCGCTACCCGCGCTGCGCTTCACTGGCTTTGGCTTCACGCTGCTCTTCTTCACCATCCTCTGGGGCGGACCACACATCCTCACCCGCCCGCAACTGGGCGCCGCGGCGCTGGCGCTGGCGCTGGGGCTGGCCGCGCTCGTCATCAGTGGCTGGAGCCATCGGCTCGACTGGTCGCCGCGTCGTCGGCTGGCGCTGCTGACGGGCGTGGCGCTCTTCTTCGTCGCGCTGGCCCCCTTCTCCGAATTCGTCCTCAAGCCAGTGGGCAAAGATGAATCGGGCATGACGCTGGTAGCCGTCGCGGCGCTGGCCGCGCTGATCTGGCTGGCTCACGCCGCGCGCGTGGCGGAGGAGCGCCGCCTGCGCCAGCCGTA
>JAICVT010000610.1 GCA_025935235.1 Ktedonobacterales bacterium
GACGGCGTAGCTCGTCACTCTCGTCGTCAGACGCCTCGTCGAGCCGAGCCATCTCCGCCAGAATCGGACGCGACCCACGGTGGCTGGCGATGACCGGCGATGCCACGCGCGCCGGATCGCCTTCAAAGTGAACGGCAATACTCTGTTTCATCGCTGGACGCCCCCCATGCTGCCATGCCCCGTGCCCATCGTCGCGCGGGGCCGCTGATTCCGCGCCCAACCGCCGCGCCGCACGCGCGCCGCCCTGGGCGATGGATTACTCCGTGGATCGCGCTGTGTATCGCGCTGTGTATCGCGCGGGTGCGCGATGGAACCCCATCTATTGATAAGCATTGAAAGAGAATCAAATTGCAATAGAGAATTCAACCAGAAAGTGAAACCAGGGCCGTCCGCATGCTCCGCATACCTTGTCCGGCCTGCACGTCCTGCGTGGCCCGCATGATCCGCGTGTCCTGGCGCTGGCTGGTCTCCGCTTCGAGCAACGCGAGCAGCGCTCGTGGTTCCGGCGCGTCAGTCTGCCTGGAAGGGCAGCGGAAATAAGGTCACGGCTTCATCTCTGGTGTACGTGACCCGCGCCGCCGGGTTGGATGCCTCGGCGGCTGGGCCGAGCAGGTTGCGTGCGATGCGCTGCTGATCGCCTTTGTCGCGCGGCGGAACCGCCCGCACGCCGGGCGGCTTGGGGCGGTCGGCGCGCGGGGTCACCAGGACGCCGTAGCCGCACAACTCCTCGGCCAGCCGCCGCAGCGCATCATGGTGAACGGCCGCGCCGAGCGCTACCACCTGCGCCTGGTAGCGCTGCGCTGAGCCAGCCCGCCCGCCGCTCTCGGCTCCGAGGCTGGCAGGCCTCTCGCGCTCCTCGTACTCTTCGCTCTGCTCCTGGCCCTCGCCGCCAGCAGAGCCCGCATGGCTGGCGTTTGCCGAACACATTTGAATTGAACACTGGATCGCGGCGAACCGTGGCTGGCGCAGCAGCAGATCGAGCGTCGGCTGGAGCTGCATGGGAGCCAGCCAGTCAGTGTTGGCGCTCCAGCGCTTGTACGGCAGCTCCACCACGCGCTGCTCGGCCACCTCAGCTTGCAACCGTGTATCCAGTTCGCCGCTGGCCAGTGGATCGAGTTGATAGTACTGGCACAGCATCTGGCTGGCCTCTGCGTAGGCCTGATGGATATGTTTGCTGGCGCGTTTCGCGAGCATGTCCGCTTCCTGCGCGTCGGGATCAAAGCCAATGCCCCAGCGCAGAAAGACGCGCATGCGGTCGGGCCGCTCGAGGTGAATGGGCGCGACTTCATACGTGACAGCCAGCGTCGCCCAGCAGTGCCGCGGCGCGAGCATGACCGCCTGATCGAACAACGCGGCGGTCAGGTTGCCGCGAATCTGAATATCAATCGGCGCGACCGGACGGATGCGCGCCAGCAGTCGAGCCTGGGGAAGAAGATCTGGCCCCCGCGGGACCGAGCCGGACGCCCCCCTACCGCCCCCACCTACAGCAAACACGTTGGGCGCCCTCCTCTCCGGGGTCTCTGGCTCGGATCGCGGGTCCCTCGGGC
>JAICVT010000143.1 GCA_025935235.1 Ktedonobacterales bacterium
CGCGCCCTGGGACATTGGGCGTCGCTCGCTATAGTATATACCATACCCGCCAGCAGAGGCAGTTCCCCGGCGTGTGGCGTTCGCGACCACGCCCGATCTCAAGCGTCGCCCAGCGCGCGCCGGGTTGGCGCGCCGGGCGCGAAGCTGAGAATCTGAGAAGAGACTGGTTGGCATGAGCAGCGTCGCATATGACTTCACCGACGACGGCGCAGGCCCGGCGCCAGCGCTGGGCGCCCACTGGGCCTGCCCGATGGTCGGCGGCGGACGGCTGGAGCAAACCGCGACAGGGCTGCGACTGGCGCTGGAAGCTGTCACAGGTCGCCACTACAGCAACGCACAGCTCGACGACTACAGCGGGAAGCGCGTCAGCCGCTATCCGTGGCGGCCACCGCTGCGGCTGCGGGTGCGGGCGCGCGCCTCACACGGCGCTCAGCCAGCGGCATCGGTGGCGGCATCGGTGGCGGCATCGGAGGCGGAGCCGAGCGCGCAGCGGTGGCTGCGCGGCACCTGGGGCTTTGGCTTCTGGAACGCGCCCTTCACGCTGGCGGGAGGCGGACTGCGCCTTCCGGAGGCGGTCTGGTTCTTCGGCGCGTCGCCGCCCTCGAATATGGCGCTGACTCGTGAGGGCGTCGGGTTCGGCTGGAAGGCGCAGGTCGTGCATGCGCGGCGCTGGCGGGCAGCGGGGGCGCTGGCCCCGCTGGCGCTGGCGGCGCTGTGGGCGCGCGTCGGCGGCGATGCGCGCGCGGCGGCTGGCTGGATGGAGCGCCTGACAGGCGCCCACGAGACGGCCATCGAGCGCACGCTCGGCCCAGCGCCCGCCGACCTGCGCCAGTGGCACGACTATGCGCTGGAGTGGCTGCCCGACCGCGCCAGCTTCACGGTGGATGGGCAGCAGGCGCTCGTCGTGGAGGATCCGCCGACGGGGCCGCTCGGCTTCGTCGCCTGGATAGACAACCAGTACGCCATCGCTACGCCGCGTGGGGAGCTGCGCTTCGGCGCGCTGACCTGTGACCCCCAGTGGCTCGAGCTGGCGTCGCTCAGCATCGAGCCGCTGGGAAGGTAAAAACTCCCCCTCGCCCGCAGGACGAGGGGGCTGGGGGTGAGGTCGCGATCACCCTGGAGGCCACGCCATCGGCCTGCCGCCCAGCAGATGCAGGTGCAGGTGGAAGACGCTCTGCCCCGCGTCCGGGCCGACATTCCACACCAGCCGATAGCCGCGATCAGCGAGGCCCTCCTGCTGGGCGATGGTGTTGGCCGCCTGGAGCAGCGCCAGCAGCAGCGCGCCATCGGCTGCCTCTGCCGCCGCCACATCGCGGATGTGCCGCTTCGGCACGATCAGGACATGCGTTGGCGCGCCAGGGTTGATGTCGCGGAAAGCGTAGACAATGGTATCCTCATAGACCTTGTCGCTGGGAATCTCGCCGGCGATGATGCGGCAAAACAGGCAATCGGCCTGCGCGTCGTCAGCCATGCGCTGCTCCTCCTGATGTGCTGTATCTCCAGAAAGTCCAGTATGGGCGGATGGCGGTTGCTGGATGGTAGGGGGTTCGCGAGCGCCGCGTTCAGGAGCGAATCGTCTGGAGAAACTCGCTCGGCGTCGCATTGAAGCGGTCGTGCAGGAAGGCGCGCCCCAGCGGCGTGAAGACTAGCGCCACGCCCAGCGTGGTAGCACGCTGAGCCGCGCTAAGCACATGCGCCTCGCCCCATAGCGCATAGCGACGCGCGCGCGCCTGGGCGAGTAGTGCGATCACTGTCACGACGGCCACTGGCGCGACCACTGCCGCCAGGATGGCGGCGCCCGTGTGCGGGATGCCCAGGATGGGCGCAGGCTCCAGCGCGAAGAGGCTGAAATAGACCAGGCAGCCCATCGCCAGCGAGGCGTAGACGAACTGCGCGACCAAGAGCGAGATGCGCGGCTTGCGCAGTGAGATGGTCGTCAGGCCAAACGGGCCGATGCCCCAGCAGATCAGCGCCGGATCACGCAGGATCAGCGCGATGCGATAGGTCAGGTGGTAGATCAGCAGCCAGGCGACCGCATCTATGACCAGATAGATCGGGTTCAGATGTAGACCCATGCTCGCCTCCCGCAGGGGGCCTGCTCAGATGACTGGCGATCGTGGCGTCGGAGCGCTCCACATGACACGCTTGCTTCGCCAGCGCGTCACGGCGCTCCTCGTACCTACATGATAGCGCATTCAGACCCCAGAGCGCATGCCGGGCGCCAATCACCGCCTCCTCGTGGGGCTTGCCCATACCCTACCCCCCTATGGTATAATCGGGTACAGAGACTGCTACGATGCGTTATCATCTTCAGCAGTCGGGAAGATCGTGATACCCGCGCGATGATATCCGCGCATGGATATGTCAATGGATATGTCAGATTTGGAAGAAAGCAGGTCAGCGAGCATATGGCAGACGAGCGCACGACGGGTGTCGCGAGCAATGCGCCAGAGGGCGCCACGGTCTACGATGTCGTCATTATCGGCTCAGGGCCAGCGGGCTATACGGCGGCGATCTATGCCGCGCGCGCCAACCTGCGCACGCTGGTCTTGCAGGGCGAGCAACTGGGCGGCCAGCTGATGATTACCAGCGAGGTCGAGAATTACCCCGGCTTTGAGGATGGCGTGCTGGGGCCGGAGCTGATGGACAAGTTCGAGAAGCAGGCGCGGCGTTTCGGCGCCGAGATGGTCCCGCAGGACGTGACGAAGGTAGACTTCAGCGCGCAGCCCTTCACGCTCTGGACCTATAACAAGCAGTATCAGGGGCATAGCGTCATCATTGCCACCGGGGCCAGCGCCAAGTGGCTGGGTCTGCCCAACGAGCAGCGCCTGCAAGGGCGCGGCGTGAGCGGGTGCGCCACCTGCGATGGCTTCTTCTTCCGCGAGAAGGCGATTGCGGTGGTCGGCGGCGGTGATACCGCGATGGAGGAGGCGCTCTTTCTGACGCGCTATGCCTCGCAGGTCCATCTGCTGCACCGGCGCGACTCCTTCCGCGCCAGCAAGATCATGCAGCAGCGCGTGCAATCGAACCCCAAGATCACCATCCACTACAACAGCGAGGTGATGGATGTGCTGGGCGAGAACGCAGTGGAGGGGCTGACCCTGCGCGACACGCAGACTGGCGCCACCTCGACGCTGCCCGTGCAGGGCTTCTTCGTCGCGATTGGCCACCAGCCCAACACCGAACTGTTCAAGGGCATCCTGGAGATGGACGCGGTCGGCTATTTGAAGCCCGCAACCCACACGATGACCAGCATCCCCGGTGTCTTTCTGGCGGGCGATGTCGCCGACGCGCGCTATCGCCAGGCGGTGACGGCGGCGGGCGAGGGCTGCCGCGCCGCCATTGACGCTGAGCGCTGGCTGGAGTCGCGCGGCGAGGTGAACGAGCAGACGGCGGAGGACGCCGCCGCCTGGGGCGCGCTGAACGAGACGCATGACGCCGCGAGCGATGCCGAGCGCGACGCGACCTCCGCCGCGCGCTGATAAACATTCTCCCTGGCCCCCTCTCTTGCACTGCGTGAGAGGGGGCTTTTCGTCAGCTCACCAACTCGAAGACCATCTCGACAGCGCCGCAGCGGATCAGGTCGCGGTGCGCCAGCGCCAGCGCCCGCCGCACGCGCTTGTTGTTGACGAAGACGCCGTTCTGGCTATGGATGTCTTCGATCACCCACTGGCCGCCCATGAACGTGAGGCGCGCGTGCTGGCGCGAGATGGTCTCGTCCGGCAGCATGAGTTCATTGCCCGTGTCGCGCCCAATCGTCGTCACATCCTGATGCAGGATGAGCGCGCGACGCGCGAAGGGGCCGGTGCGGAAGGCCAGGCGGCACCGCAGCGGGCGGCCATTAGACGCCAGATAGTGGTCGTTGTCTGTGCGATGCGCGGCCATGTCATACCGGCAGAAATTGCAGTAGCGCATGCCGGGCGGGTTGGCCGCGCCGCAGCGGAAGCAGATGCTGGGCGCGCCCCGCGGCTCCTGTGGCGGCGTGGCTGGCTGGGCGTGCATGGCCGGAGCGGGAGCCTGCCCGGCTGGCGCGCCAATCGCGACGCTGACCGGCAGCGTGGGGCTGGCGAGCCGATGCTCTGGCTGCGCCTGCCTGATCTGCCCACCCTGCCCGACTTCCATCTCCACGCGCGCGGCGTGTAGCTCCGCCGCCATGTCCGCGGCGCGCTGGTAGCGCCTGCCAGGGTCTTTTTGCATCGCCGTCAGGATGATGCGCTCGACATGCGGCGTGATCTGGTCGGCGATAGCGGTGGGCCGTGGCGTCGGCTCATACACCTGCTGGCGCATGACCTCCTCCTGCGTCCCACGGAACGGCAACTGGCCGACGGCGCACTGGAAGAGCACGACGCCCAGCGAATAGATGTCGCAGCGGCCATCCAGCCGCGCGTCGGCCCGGCACTGCTCGGGCGCCATATATTGCGGCGTGCCGACCACCTGCGGCTGGCCGCGCTCGATGGTGCGATCGTGGAGCAGCGTCGCCACGCCAAAGTCGGAGAGCAGCATCAGATAGGGATGGCGCAACAGCATGTTGGCGGGCTTCACATCGCGATGCACGACATGGTTCTGGTGGGCGAAGTCGAGCGCCAGCGCCGCTTGCTCCAGAATCATCAGCGCCCACGGCATGCGCGGCCGCTGGTTCTGCTGATCGGCGGCGACGAGGTGGTCGCGCAGCGAGCCGCCGGTGATATATTCCATGATGAGGTAGGCCCAGTCGCTATCCACGCCGAAGTCGAAAATCGGCACGACGTAGGGATGAGGAAGCCTGCCCAGCGTGCGCGCCTCGGCAATGAAGCGATTGAGCGAGTCATGGTCCGAAGGCCGCTCGATGCGAGCGGGAATCACCTTGATCGCGACATCGCGGTCAAGGTTCGCTTGCACGCCCTGATAGACCTGCGCCATACCGCCGCGCCCAATCAGTCGCGCGAGGCGATACTGGCCGAAGGTATGCCCAATGAGGTCCACCGCGAATCCTCCACCTGCGGAATCCTATGGGATACGGATGGGATACGGAACCGCCATGTTCCCACTCTAGCCGATTATACGCTGTGAAAAGTGTGAATGTTCACACTTCTCGCGCCCCGCTCATCGTTTCTCGAACCCTTCCTCAACTCGTCGCTGGATCAGCGCGCGAAAGCCGCCCAGGCCGCGTGGATCGAGCAGTGCCGCCAGCGCGTTGCGCAGGGTGGCGCGGCGCAGATAGTCGGCCTGACCGCGATCGGTATGGCGCTCGCTATCGGCGTGGGGGAAGAGCCGCGCCGCCAACTGCTCGGCCTGCTCCGGCGCTCCCAGCGCGCGCAGCAGCCTGGCCTGCGTGGTGTAGCGGCTGACGCACAGACCAGCCTCGGCGCCGATCCGCGCCAGCGCGCTGAAATTGACGTGCGCGGTCAGATCTTGCTGTCCGGGGCGCGCCAGCGGTCGCTCGCTGAGGTGGTGGCGCGCATACGCCATCAGCGTGCCAGCGGGCCGCTCGCGCGTGTAGAGCCGCCGCGCGCTGGCGCCGTAGTCGAGCGTCAGCGCGTAGCCCTCGCCCACGATCCCCGCCACCTCGCGCATCCAGTCCTCCGCCAGTGGGCAGACCTCGGCGCGCCAGCCCTCGCCATAGCCGCGCCAGGGAACCCCGTAGGCGTCCAGATAGCTCGCCACGCGCGCGGATGATGGCTCGCCCAGCCACTCCGCAAAGGCTCCGCGCTCGTCCAGCGCCACATAGACCTCCGCGAGCTGGCCGCCGTGGATGGCGACCCGGTGGACTGGCAGCGCGTCCACCAGTTCATTGGAGACCACACAGCCGGTGATCGGCCCGTCGCTGGCCGCCTCGCCCAGGTTGTCTGCCCAGCACACGGCGTCGGGCGGCGCGGGTATCGCGGCCAGCTCGGCGTCCAGGCGCGCGGCGCGTCGGGCGCGCAGAGGAGCGTCAGGCGCGGCGCGATCCACCAGCGTGTAGCGCAGCGCGGCGGCCCAGCGCTCATCCAGCGCCAGGGCATAGCGCCAGACGGCGGCGGCCAGCAGCCCGCGCCCCGCGCCCGGCTCGATCACATCGAAACGCGCCGGAGCGCCGAGCGCCTGCCAGAACTGGTGGATCTGCTTCGCGATGGCCCAACCCCACAGCGGGCTGACATCGCCGCTGGTGAAGAAATCGCCCGCCCAGCCCACTGGCTCGCGTCCGCCCTCGCCGCCGACGTAGTAGCCGAGCTGCGGATGGTAGAGCGTCAGCTCCATGAAGCGCGCGAAGGTGATTGGCCCAGCGCGCTCGATCTCGGCGCGGATGATGGCTTCCAGCTCAGACACGCCTGCTCCCTCTCAATAGCTCCTGACGCTGAATGGCGTCCAGCACAGTATAGCCACAGCGCGCCGCCCGGGAGACGGCGGCGGCTAGAGCGGCGCCTGGAGGCTCGCCAGCGCCACGGCTGCGACCGCTACCGCGACCACCAGCGCCTGCAAGGCGAACTCACTCAGCACATAGCCCCCGGCGAATCGCCAACCGCCCGATCCGGAGGCGATCTGCGCGGGTGTAGGGTAATACGGCAGCAGGTCACGCGCCAGCCGCAGTGTGTCCTCTTGCTGGCGCGGCGAGAGCCTGCCCAGGCCGCCGCCCAGCCGACCAGCGAAGCGCCCTAGCAGCCAGCCCGAGCGCTCCTCGCGCTGCGCGATGGCGCGGACCAGCTCGCCATCGCCGCGCTGCCGGGCGAGCTTGCGGGCGCGGGCCAGCAGCCCCGCCAGCGGATAGCTGGAGGCGCCTCGGCTGGCCGCCAGCACGGCGTTGAGCGTCGGCGTCAGATCGAGCAGCGGCAGCCCAGCGCGCTCGATGACCGCCTCGGTGAGGCGCTGCGCCGCGACCCGCTCCGCGTCATCCTCTGGATGTGGGCCGGGCTGATGGTCAGCATAGAGCGCCTCCCAGAGATAGTCCTGGTCGGGGCCACTCAGCGCGAAGACCTCGTGCAGCCGACCCAGTTCATCGGTGAAGGCCAGCCTCGCGAAGCCCCGCGCCTCGCGCCAGGAGAGCCGCCGCGGCCGGGCGCCATCGCCCGCACGGGTGAAGGTCACGCCGCTGGCGTCCAGCCGCACGGAGAAGGGCTGGCGCTCCAGCCGCGCGTAGCGGCGCGTAACCAGCGCCGCCACACATCCGCCTGCGCCCAGGGCGACCAGGCAGAGCGGGAAGAAGAGCGTGACCAGCCAGTGCGCCAGCGTGGCGCGCGGCGAAGACGAGGCCGAGACGCGCACCGCGCTGAGCGCGATGATGACGCCCAGCGCCGCCACCGTCGCGCTACCCAGCGCGGCGACCAGATAGACGGCATTGTTGAGCGCCAGTGCGCGCATCGGATGCGCCAGCGGCCCGAACGCGCGGCTCTCGTCTGCAATCGCGCTGGCAGACGCGGCCGCCCCCGTCACGGGGGCGGGCAGGCCGCGCGTCAGCCGCGCATCGCGCGCCGCCACCGCGTTGGTCAGCATGCGCGCAAAAGCGCGGGAGGCCTGGCCGTAGCTCATCGGGCCAATGGCGCTGGTTCCCGCCGCGAAGTCCGCGATCTGCAAGATGAAGAGCGCGTCGAAGGCCGAAGTCAGCAGATCCCCCCGCAGCGAAGCGCCGCCGGGATCGAGCGCGCCGGGGGCCATCTGGGTCAGCGCCAGCCCGACCAGCGCCGCCACCGCGACAAATGCGGCCAGCTTGAGGGCGGTGAAGCTGAGGAGCAGTCGCCGCAGCGCGTGCGCTCGGCGCAGCGCGATGTCGTCGGCAAACGCGCGCAACAGATGCGTCATGCTCGCCGCCACGGGCTACTCCAATCCACAACGCCGATCCTGCTCGCGAGAGAGGCAGCCATGCCATCGCACGCATGGTAGCTGCCAGTTAGTATGGCATACGTCGTCGGCGCCGGCTATGTTGCGGAGCCATAACGCGCGCTGCTACAATGCGGTTACTGAGCGGGCGCGATGATGCGCCAGACTTCGGACGCAAGCACTAGAGGATACATCACTATGGCTGTCGTGCCAGAGACGCCGGGGCCGCGCCCCGATTGGCTGCGTGTGCGCCTGCCAGTGGGCAGGAATGTCGAAGAGCTGCGGACGCTGATGCGCAGCAAGTCGCTGCACACCGTCTGTGAAGAAGCGCGCTGCCCCAATATGGGTGAGTGCTGGGCGCATCGCACGGCCACCTTTATGATTCTCGGCAGCGTCTGCACCCGCAGTTGTGGCTTCTGTGCGGTGGCTACTGGCCGCCCAATGGCGCTCGACTGGGAGGAGCCGCGCCGCGTGGCCGAGGCGGTCGAGCAGATGGGCCTCAAGCATGTCGTCGTTACGATGGTCAACCGCGATGAGCTTCACGATGGCGGGGCCACGCTGGTCGCCGCCACCATCCGCTGGATTCGCCGTCTCAACCCGGAATGCGCCGTCGAGGTGCTAACCTCTGATTTCAAAGGCTCGCGCGACGCCTTGCGGGTGGTGATGGACGCCCGCCCCAACGTCTTCAACCACAACATCGAGACGGTACCGCGCCTCTACAAACAGGTGCGCCCGCAGGCGGTCTACGAGCGCTCGCTGGATGTGCTGACCTGGGCGAAAGAGATGCGCCCGGAGACGCCGACCAAGACAGGCTTCATGCTGGGTCTCGGCGAGACGCGCGACGAGGTGCTGGCGACACTGCACGATCTGAAAGAGCGCGACATAGACATCGTCACCATCGGCCAGTATCTGCGCCCCACGCCGCAGCACCTGCCGATCGTGCGCTACGCTCCGCCCGATGAGTTCCGTGAGTATGCTCGGCTGGGCAAAGAGATGGGCCTGCGCCATGTCGAGAGCGGCCCGCTGGTGCGCAGCTCCTATCACGCCTGGGATCAACTCAAGGCCACCACCAGCGCCGCCAGCGCCGCCGCTAAGCCTGCTCAGTAGCCGCTCAGTAGCCGCGCGCCACCTCCACTACATTGCGCAGCTGGCGGCCATCGCGGTAGCGAGCGATGTTGTCGAGCATCAGATCGGTCAGCCGCTCGCTGTAGCGCACGGAGCGGCCAGACATGTGCGGAGAGATGATGACATTCGGCGCCGTCCACAGCGGACTATCCGGCGGCAGCGGCTCTTGCGCCGCGACATCCAGCACGGCGCCGCCTAGCCGCCCCTCGCGCAGCGCGGCCAGCAGCGCTGGCTCATCCACCACCGCGCCGCGTGCGATGTTGACCAGCAGCGCGCCCGGTCGCGCGTGCGCCAGCCGCTCGGCGTTGATCAATCCCTGTGTCTCAGGCGTGCTGGGAACCGCCAGCACGATGTAGTTGGCCTGCTCCAGCGCCTCATCGAGCTGCTCCATCGGATAGAGCGCGTCCACATCGGGATCACTGGCCCCACTGCTCGCGCTGCGACGGGTGGCCAGCGTGCGCATGCCAAACGCGCGCCCCAACGTCGCGACCCGCCGCCCGATGGCGCCCAGCCCCACGATCAGCAGCGTCGCGCCATCCAGCTCGCGCCCGACCAGCTCATTGGAATAGAAGCTGCCTTCGGGCCAGCGATGTTCGCGCTGTAGCTCCAGCATCTCGGGCCAGCGCCTGGCCCACAGCAGCATGCCAGAGAAGACATGCTCGCTAATGGGAACGGCATGCACCCCGTTGGCCGTCGTGATGATCGGCGCATGCGGCGCGCGCGCCCAGGACTGCTCCACCACATGCTCGGCGCCCGCGCTGGAGAGCGCCACCCAGCCCACATGCGGCGCCAGCTTCAGCAGGTTGTCTGGCGCGGAGTAGACGCAGATCACGTCAGTCTCAGGGTGTTGGGTCAGCGCCTCGATCAGCCCCTGTCGACTGCGGGTGGCCAGCAGCGCATGGACGCCGACCGCCGCGCGCAGCCGCTCCACATCAGCGGACTTGAAGGGAAAATTTGTCACCAGCAGGTTGATGTCATGCGGTTGCAGCGTCATGCGCGTGTCCTTCTGTCCGCCGAGGCCCCGACGCTCAGGCGTCTACCCCTTGACCTTGAACGAGGCGGAGTGCGCCACCTCTGAGCCAGAGATGCCATCGCTCTGGGTCGTGTAGCTGATCGAGAGACGATAGGTC
>JAICVT010000518.1 GCA_025935235.1 Ktedonobacterales bacterium
AAGGGATCGAGCGCCTCGCGTCCCAGGTAGGGATGCAGCGTGATAGCGTCGGCTCCCAGCGCGTCGAAGGCGGCGCGCGCATAGGCCGTGCTGGTGCTGCCGATGTCGCCGCGCTTGGCGTCCAGGATGACGGGGACTTCGGGATAGCGCGCGTGGATGTGGGCGATCAGGCGCTGGAGCGCGCGCTGGCCTGGAACGCCGTGCTGCTCGAAGAAGGCGCTGTTGGGCTTGAAGGCGCAGACCAGATCGGCGGTCGCGTCCACAATCGCCTGGGTGAAGTTGAGCAGCGCCGCCTCGACGTTATCGTCAGATCCATCAGAGCCATCAGAGCCATCGTCAGAGCCATCGTCCGCCGCGCCGCGCGCGCTGGCGGGTATGCGCGCCAGATCGGGATCGAGGCCGACACAGATCAGCGACCCCGTCGCGCGCCAGCGTTCGCGCAGCGCCGCGATGAAGCTGGCGCGTTGCCGCGGAGCATCGGGAGAACTGCCGCTTGCTGATACATCCGCCACGCGAATACTCCTGAGATAGCGCATCATGCGCTCTGGCGCGGGCCAGGCGCGCGTCGCCGGGCCGCCAGATATTGTAGCAGAATCGGGCAGATGTTCGCTCACTCCGCTGGCTGGAGCGCAAGGTTCGCCAGCGCAGACGCGGCAGAGCTATACTTCACATTGTATAGTATGAGCAGGGCAAGCGCTTTCCCGCTTGCCAAGCGACGCTCACATCTCGCGAACGCGCGTGACAACAAGGATTTGCACAACCATGAATGTCGAAATCTGGTCTGATGTCGTCTGCCCGTGGTGCTACATCGGCAAACGCCGCCTGGAGCAGGCGCTGGCGCAGTTCTCCCAGCGCAACGCGGTCAACATCCGCTGGCGCAGTTTCGAGCTTGATCCCGATGCGCCTGAGCGCGTCGAGGGGACGCTCGACGAGCGGCTTGCGCAGAAATATCGGACGACGAAGCAGCAGGCCGCCCAAATGAACGCGCGGGTCAGTGGCATTGCCGCCGCCGATGGCCTGGACTACCACCTCGACCAGGCCAAGCCCAGCAACACCTTCAATGCGCATCGCCTGCTGCATCTGGCACTAAAGCGCGGCGTTCAGGGCGACCTCAAGGAGCGCCTGTTGCGCGCCTACTTCACCGAGGGGCAGCCGATTGGCGACTGTGACACACTGGTGCGCCTCGCGACCGAGGCCGGGCTGGATGCGGATGAAGCGCGCGCGACGCTGGCGGGCGACGACTACGCCGAGGACGTGCGTGCAGACGAAGAGCGCGCCGCCTCGTTCGGCATCACTGGCGTGCCATTCGTGGTGATTGATGAGCGCTACGGCGTCTCAGGCGCGCAGCCCACTGAGGTGTTTCTCAATGCGCTGCAAACCGCATGGGCCGCGTCGCAGCCACTGACCATCGTGGGCGCCGATGCTGAGGGCGACAGCGACACAGGCGCCTGCGAAGGCGATAGCTGCGCGATCTAGCGTCTGCAGCCAGCCTTCTCCCCAACCCCTTGCCCAGAGGGCGAGGGGCCGGGGGTGAGGGCTGGCGCTATGCGTCTGGACGGGGCGCGCTGCGTGGCGCCACGCGGGGCAGCGCGGCCACTAGCGCCTCATCGTCGTCGGCGCCGACGCGATTGAAGCGCTCGAAGCCGCACTTCTGGCAGCGATGGACGAGCACTTCTTCGCCGTTGGGGCGCTCGAAGACGCCGATTGGCTCCATCATCCCCAGGCAGTCGCTGGCGCGGTCGCCAGAGCGCTCGGCGTCCACATGGCGCGACCAGAGGCACCAGGGGCAGTGGTTGCGGTTGCGCCCGCCGCTCGGCAGTGGCCCCACGCGCCGCCCGCAGTGGCCGCAGGTGAAGGCCTCGCCGCGCTGTGTCGCCGCCCCACGCGGATCTCGCTGGCCGCGACGATCACGCTGTCCGCGCGGCTGGTCGGGGATGATATGTCCGGGATGGGTTGGCTTGTCGCGCCGCGCCACGGATTCGCCTCCCGTTCGTGGCTCCTGAAATAGCCTGTACGATGACTCTCGTGGCATCGTATCGCCGCGCGTGGAAGGGCGTCAAGCGGCAGTCGCGGGGACCAGCCAGGCCGGATGCGCCAGCCAGAGCGCCGCCAGCGCCAGCAGCGCCACGCCGATCAGCCGCCGCGCGCTCGCCTGACCCACCTGGCCTGGGGCGTAGGTTTCCGCCAGCATCGCGGCGGTCAGCGCCAGCATCCAGCCCAGCCCGCCGACGCCGATGCCGAACATAATCAGCATCAGCGCCCAGCAGCTTCCCAGCGACGCGGCGCCGTAGGCTAGCCCTTGCCGCCAGACGCCGCGAGGCCGCGCCAGGGCGCCGCGCGAGAAGAGCGCGCGTGGATCGCGGCAGCGCGCGAGGCAGGCGGCTTTCCACGGCGTGAACTGGCACGCGCCCGCCAGCGCCAGCGTCGTCGCGCCGAT
>JAICVT010000133.1 GCA_025935235.1 Ktedonobacterales bacterium
ACGCTCCCCGGCTCAGCACGGAGCCAGGGAGCGTATGGCATGCGAAAGATGGGGTGGGCGATGTGGGACTCGAACCCACACGGCTTGCGCCACCAGATCCTAAGTCTGGCCTGTCTGCCAATTTCAGCAATCGCCCGCTGCGCGGAATATCCGGTCTGGCCCAAGGCGGAGCTACCAAGCCAAATATGCCCTGTTTGCGCTTGCGCGCAGTATATCACGCGCCCCGCTTGACTTGCCTGCCTGGTATCGACGCCATGTTCAAATGAGCGCCAGTAGCCCAGCGAGCCGCCATCGTCGCCCAGCCGAAGCTGCTGGATAGGTAGTCAGGCGACCACAACGCACTGAGCGCAACATGAGGCAACGAACTCCCGCTTGTGATGCGCGTGGGAAGTCTGTGACACCCCTTGTGTCGCTGGTGTGAGCCACAAGCGCGATGCTACTGCTCATGAGCGTCGTCAACCAGCAAACCGAGAGTGAGCGCGATGGACAGGTGGGAATACCGAGTCATCTCGATGAGCGCGCAGACCGACTGGCAGACGGGCATTGGATTGAGAAAGCCAGAACTGCCAGATGACGACTTGCAAGGACAGTTGAACCGGCTGGGGGAGTTGGGCTGGGAGTGCATTGCCTTTACTCCAGATACGTGGAAGGGAGGCGTGAACAGCTATACCGTCGCCACGTACCACGCCATCTTCAAGCGCCACCAGCCCTAGCCCAAGCCCGGCAGGCAGAAGGAGTCGTTGCTCACTCGCCCAACCTGGCAATTGTCCTTCGTCGCCTGCCACTATGCTCGGCGCGTGTGGGCCGACCTTCGAGCAGCGCCTTCGCGCTACCCCCGCCCCAGCCGTCCGCGCAGCTTCGCCCAGAACCGCTTGAACCAGTGGCGTTCGTAGCGTGGGTCGTCGGGATCATACTGTCCATCCTGCCGCCCCTGGTCGAACGGGTCGAGGCGTATCTGCGCCTCCTTCTCAAACGTATCCTGACCAAGAATGAAGCGTTCCTCGGGATGCTGTCGCATTGATATCCTCCAGTGGCGCGCAGTGAGACGATCCATTGCGGGGGTCGTGACGGGGATATGCCTGCCAGGCAGCAGTGTATACGAGCGGAGCGGCGTTGGGGTTAAACAGGAGGCGCGCGAGGGAAGGCGAGCACGCCGCACTTCAGCATATCGGCGCGTGAGAGTAGCGGGGGTTGAGGGTAGCGGCGGGGGCTTCGGCGGCATGGGGCTGGGCGCCGAGGCCTGGCTGAGCGTCAGATCTTGCGGATGATCTGCTCCATCTCATTCTCGTCGAAGGCGCGAAGCGTCTCCGTGCGAACGTTTCCAACCCTCCCCAATGCCAGTAACTCGGCCATCGCCGCCTGCTCGTCGGGGAAGTCGACGGTGACGACGAGATCGTAGCGTCCCTGCGTCCAGTACAATCCCAGCACCTTGCCGCCGCGTCGCTCCACATCGCTGCGGAACTCGCGGGCGCGGCGGGTGGTCTCCTGGGCGTTCTTCACGCCCTGTTCAGTCCAACTCACCAGTGTGACGTATGTGGCCATCGAAGCGCTCCCTCCCTCTGGCGCTCGACACGTCTGGCGCCCAGCCCCACGCATCGCACAGTCAGGCCATGCGGCCGGGGCAATGTCAAGCGGCAGAATGGTCTAGGCGGCCTGCGCCATCGAGCGCCCCGGCGCGGCGCCCCCTGTGCTACACTGCCCGTCAGGTAGGCGCGGGAGAGCGAAGGAGCAGCCAAACAGATGGCCGATCAGCAGGATGAGTGGACCGGGGGCGCGCCGACCCTGGAGGAGGAGACGCGCGCCGCGCGCGGACGCCTGGGCGAGCTGTTCATCAGCGTGGTGGTGGTCACGGTGCTGGTGGGCGCCGCGCTCAACATCATCACCTCGATGCTGATCGTCCACTTCAACGGACAGTCTGACTTGCTGATCGCTGGAGCCTGCGTGGCGCTCGCCACGCTACTGCTGGCGCTCGTCATCCCGCGCGTCTCCACCACTGTCAGCGAGTTCCACGAAGAGCTGGAGATCGCCCTGCCAATGCTGGTGACGACCAGAGATGTCGAGGTGGGCATCGTCAGCGGCTACGAGACGGTCACCGAGCTGGCGCACGCCGCACTGGCGCATCGCCCGGAGCCGGAGCGCGCCACGCTGGCCGCCGCGCTGGCCGCGAGCCTCGATGACAAGAGCGCTCGCGCCACCGTCGCCCGCTTCGCCGTCGAGATGGCGCAGCTGATCTTCACCACGCAGTTGCTGCGCGAATCGCGGCTGCTGCTCGGCCAGACCGCGCCATTCCGCCGGGCGCGCGCCATCGCCCGTGCGCAGGAGGGCGTTGATCAGGTGGATGTGGCCGCCATCCTCTCCGGCCTCCAGACGGCGGGCAACGCGCCGCGCAACCCCTATCTGACGCCCACCACATATGGCGTGCGGCAGAAGGGGCCGCTGCCACGCGGCATGTGCCTGCTGCTGGAGCCGCTGGAGCCGCCGACCGGCAAGCGCCGCCAGCGCAACATCTTCGCCGAGGCGCCGCTGCTGGCCGTCACTGGCGGGCGCGATAGCTGGCTGGGGGTGACAGCCTACTGGGAGTTCAGCGACTACGCGCTGCCGCGCGCCGACGCTCCACGTACCGGCTTCATGGCGCGCTGCTTCCTGCGCAACCTGAGCGATCCCGCCTTGCGCGCCGCGGCGGTGGCCGAGGAGCGCGCCGCCATCGCTGCGCTCGATCCTGGCCGCACGCCCGACGACCTCCAGGCGCACGCGCGCGCCTGCGCCAGGCTCTACGACCGGGCGACGCGCCCGCGCATCCTGCGCATCTTCGTGCGGATGGATGGCTCCTTTCGCGTGCGCCTGCTGGCCAACGAGCGGCGCCAGCGCGGGCGCTACATCTGGGGCGCGGCGGTCTCGCGGCGGCTCACCGGCATAGATACCGCCGCGTTCATCAGCGCGCTACGCGAGCGCGGGCAGGCCGTCCCCAGCCGCGACCAGTGAGCCTGGCTAGCCGGAAAGCGGCAGCCGCTGGCATCCTTCGCAAAATCGCCGCACAATAGCAGGTAGGCGGACGACGCGGTGACGATGCATTGTGGAAGGTTGGGAGCCTGACATGGCACACAGACCGCTGGCGGCATGGCGCGGCGCGCTGAGCAAGGCCATCGCCATCGCGCTGCTGATCGCGCTCAGCCCCATGATCGTCGCCTGCCAGGCGCAGGGCGCCACGACGCAGGTGAAGACGCCAACCGCGACCGCGACACCTGCCCCGCCGACCCCCACGCCCATCCCATTCGAGCGCCCAGAGGTCGAGGCGGGCGTGGCCTTCCCGGAATGGAGTACTACCGCCTACGACGCACAGGACACCGCCTGGCGCTCTGGCCTGCTCACGCTCCAGCGCCAGACCGGGGCGCGCTGGGTCTCGATCGTCGTTGATCTCTATCAGGACAACTACCAGTCCACGGACATCCACCCCGGCAGCGGCACGCCCACACCCCAGGCGCTCGCGGATGGCATCGTCTACGCGCACCAACTGGGGCTGAAGGTCTTCATCGAGCCGCTGCTCAATGTGACCAACGTGCCTCCCGGCCAGGATTGGTCTGGCCTGATCTACTTCGATACCTATGCGGGGGCGCAGGCGTGGTTCGATGGCTACTGGGCGGGATACGAGCCATACGTGCGCGCGGCCCAGGATGCGGGCGCCGATCAACTGGGCATCGGGACGGAGTTGCAAGCGCTCGAGCAGCAGCCACCGTCGCTGTGGAACACGTTGATCGCTCGCGAGCGCAGCGTCTTCAGCGGCAAGCTGACCTATGACATCAACTGGAACTCGCTCTCGAAGCCCATCCCCAGCTGGCTGAGCAACCCCGCGCTCGACTACATCGGCGTCTCGGAATACATGCCAGTCGCGCAGAGTCCACAGGCGCTCTCCACTGACCAGATTCGCGCTGTGTGGAATAGCAGCCTGCTGCCGACGCTCGATCGCTTCTCGCAGACGACGGGCAAACCGCTGATCTTCTCGGAGATCGGCTATCGCAACGCGACGGATGCGCTCTACCGTCCGTGGGAGCATAGCACCACGGCGCCCGCTGATCCGGCGCTCCAGGCGGCGGCCTACACAGCGGCGGCGCAGGCCGTCTTTGGCGACAAGCATATCGTCGGGCTGTTCTTCTGGGCATGGGACAACGGTGTGTTCGCCCCCTCGCCAGACGCCGCCGCCGCGCTCAAGGCGCAATACCTCTCGACCGCCGCCTGAGCGAGGCCTGATTGCTGCCCGATTGCCGCCCGAACCACGCCCGAACACCCCGATGACGCTTCACTCCGCCTGCCGAGTGGCGAGCGTGTAACCGCCCGCGTTCACCCGTCGTTTGACCATGTGTACGCCGCTGCGACACTCCGCTAGCTGCATCGTCGGCTTCTCCGGCCTCCTCGCGATCGCATCGTCGAGACTTCCAGCCGAACTGCAAGGGCTATCCCCCGCGCCCACCACCCACCAGATCGGCGCCACAGCATGCTACGGCCACGAGTAGCAGGAGGACGACGCATGAGCGGCGCTCACCACCTGAATGGCGCGGGTCAGCCGCGCCTGGAGCAACAACACCATGACAGCCATTGAGCCTGCGGGGCATACGTCCCTCAAGCGCTATAGATTGCCGCGGGCCGCGCACATCGCGGTTGGAGCAATGACCAGGTGGGCCGTCGTGGCGGCTCCCGAGCGAGCGGCAGGCGAAGCGGAGGGCGCTCAGGAAGCGGCGCGCGCCGGGTCGCGAGTAGGATGGAGTGCGGCGCAAGGCTGGCTCGCGCGCCATCGGCTGTGGAATATCGAGGCTGGCATCGCGCTGCTGGGCGTCATCCTGAGCATTGGCTTCTACACCTGGTATGCCGAGCAGGGACTGACGCTGGCCTATGGCGACGCCATCAGCCACATGTCCATCGCCTATCGCGTCTTCGAGAGCCGTGACCCCGGCCTCGGGCAGCTTGGCGCCGTCTGGCCGCCGCTCAACCATATCTTCATGCTGCCATTCGTCTGGAATCAGACCCTCTACCGCTCAGGACTCGGCGGAACGATCCCCTCGATGGTCGCCTACGTCGTGGCGGCCGTCTACACGTACCGCACGGGCGCGTTGGTCTTCGGCTCCTGGCGCAGCGGCGTCGTGGCTGCCCTGACGCTGATGCTCAACCCCAGCATCCTCTACATGCAAGCGACACCAATGTCGGAGATGGATCTGATCTGCTTCGCCGTCGTCGCGGTCTTCTATGCCTGCCGCTGGAGCGCGACGCTGGAGGCGCCAGACCTGACGAAGTGCGCGGCGGCGGCGGCCGCAGGCACACTGATTCGCTACGACGGCTGGGCGCTGGCCGTTGCGCTGCTCGCCATCATCATCGCCATCGCGTGGATCAAACGCGGGCGTCTCTTTGCGGAAGCCAGCGCGCTGCTCTATAGCATGCTCGCCTTCGCCGGCTGCGTCGCCTGGCTGATCTATGAGCAGGTCATCTTCGGCGACATGCTCGAATTCCTGAATGGCCCCTACTCGGCCAAAGCGCAGGAGAACCAGATCAAAGCCTCCGGCGGCCTGTTCACGAGTCACAATCCGCTGCTCTCGCTACACGTCTATACACAGGTCGTGCTCGACGCCGCTGGCCTGCCGCTGGTGATCGCGGCGGTGATCGGTTTGGTGTGGTGGTTCTCGCGCACGCGGCGCCATCTCGCCAGTTTGCCGATCTATGCGGCGCTGGTTCCTTTCGCCTTCAACTGGCTCTCGCTGACACTCGGCATCACCACGATCTCCACGCCAGAGGTTCCTACTAGCGGCGGCGCGACGTACTTCAACGTGCGCTACGGCATGATGATGCTGCCGGCCACCGCGCTCTTCGTCGGCGCGCTGGCTACCATGCTGCCCTCCGCGCTACCCGCTGTAGTGGCCAACTGGAAGCGGGTGGTCGCGCCCGCGCTGCTCGCGGTCGTCGTCGCCTTCGCGTGTGTGACATGGCTGACCGGAACGCCATTGGCATTGCAGGATCCGCTCTACGGGCCAACTGTCGTGGGGCAGCGGCAGCAGCGGGCCGAGGCGCAGTGGCTCGACGCCCATTATCACGGGGGCGATATTCTGGCAAGCACCGCCGCATTCGACCCGATGATTTTTTACACGGGTCTTCCCAATAGCGACTTCATCAGCGATGGCGACGGCTCCTACTTCCATCAGGCAGTCGCGCGTCCGCAGGACTACGCCGAGTGGATCGTGATGGATCAGCACAACAACAACTTCGAGGCGGTCTGGTCGGCGCTGCATATACGCACCGATTGGAGGCGCTACTACGCCTTGCGAACCACCATCGGCTCAACACTGATCTATCAGCGGATTACTCCACCAAACGGGTCAGCCGCCACGCGCGCTCCTCTCCCGCTCTCCGCGCGGCTCGCCCTGCAACCAAGCGCCACCGGAGGGAGAGCGCCTGATGCGCTGTGACCCGATCGCCTGCCATCTCCAGCTTGCTCATGCATTCCCCGACGCTGCGACCGCGCACAGGAGGGCCATCCAGTGATCGAGAGTGATACATTTGGGCGCTTGCCCGCCGTGACGCACGTGATACCAGCCATCCAGTTGAGCGAGCCATCGCGCGCCGAGCAGCAGCCGTGGCTGGCGGGCGACGAAGCGACACGCTGGACCAGGTGGGGCGCGGCAAGCAACGGCGCCATCGTCACCCTCAACCAGTCGCAGACCATCGGGCTGTTGGTGAGCTTCAGTGTGCTCGTCACGCTGGCGCTGATCAATCCGACGCTGTTCTTTACCGCTGTCGTCGCCTGTGTCACGGTCATCTACGTGGTAGCTGGCCTGTACAAGGCGCTCCTGCTGCTGCGCGGAGAACACGCCAGTGGCGGCGCGGCGATTGACCCCTATGCCATCGCCGACGCCGACCTGCCCATCTATACCGTGCTGGCGCCGCTGTTCCATGAAAAGGTCTTCGCGCCGGAGCTGATTCAACAACTGCTCCGCCTGGACTATCCCACTGATCGCCTGGAAGTGCTGCTGCTGGTCGAAGAAGACGACACCGAGACGCGCGCCGCGCTCGACCGCTGCGCGCTGCCGTCGCACATGCGCCTGCTCGTCGTGCCAGATGGCCTGCCGCGCACCAAGCCGCGCGCGCTGAATGTGGGTCTGGCCTATGCCACTGGCGAATTCATCGTCGTCTATGATGTCGAGGATCGCCCCGATCCCGACCAACTCCGCAAGGCGGTGGCGACGTTTCGCGCGCAGCCACGGCGGGTGGTCTGCCTCCAGGCGCGGCTTAACTACTTCAACCGCCATCAGTCGCTGCTGACGCGCCTGTTCTCGATTGACTACACGATCTGGTATGACATGCTGCTGCCCGGCCTGATTCGGCGGCATGCGGTCATCCCGCTGGGCGGCACCTCCAATCACTTCCGTCGCACGATCTTGCAGCGGCTCGGCGGGTGGGATCCCTTCAACGTGACCGAAGACGCCGACCTGGGCGTGCGCATCAGCCGGGTTGATTTGCAGGTGATGATGCTCGACTCCGTCACCTGGGAAGAGGCGGTCGCGGTGGTCCCGCAGTGGCTCTGGCAGCGGTCGCGCTGGATCAAAGGCTACATGCAGACGTACCTGGTTCACATGCGACAACCTGTCACGCTCTTGCGCGAGCTGGGGCCAGCCTCCTTCGGCGACTTCCAATTGCTCGTCGGCGGGACCTCGCTGATGCTGCTCATCAACCCGATCATGTGGGCGCTGACGGTCTTCTACTTCATCGCGAAGGGAACGCCAGCGGATAGTGTGATCCACACGCTCTTTCCTCCGCCGATCTACTATGGCGCCCTGATGTGCCTGCTCGCCAACTATTTCTTCTTCTACAGCCAGCTCTATATCGTGGTGCGGCGCGGCTACCACGATCTGGCGCGCTATGCGCTGCTGGGGCCGCTCTACTGGGTGCTAATGAGCCTGGGCGCCTGGATGGGCCTCTTCAGCCTGATGCGCGCCCCACACTACTGGGCGAAAACGCCGCATGGCAGCAGCCTGGCGCTGCGGTCGGCGCCGGACGCCACGGCCTCGGCAGCGCCCAGCGCTCCGAGTAGCGTCGCCACACAGCCCATTACGCTCACACGACACAGCCTCTCGGTGATCTTGCCCGCCTACAATGAGGAAGCCAACATCGCGCGGACCGTGCGGTCGGTCGTAGACGCGCTGGCGAGCTGGGGGCTGGACTTCGAGGCGCTAGTCGTCAACGACGGCAGCGTCGATCGCACCGGAGCGATCCTGGCAGAGCTGGCGGCCGCTGACCCGCGCATCCGGACGGTGACGCATGCGGTCAACCGCGGCTATGGCGCAGCGCTCGTCACAGGCTTCACCTCCGCCAGCAAAGACCTTGCCTTCTTCATGGATTCCGACGGGCAGTTCGACATCCAGGAGCTGGCGCAATTTTTGCCGCTGATCGAGCGCTACGATGCCGTGCTGGGCTACCGCATCAACCGTCAGGACGCCCGCCTGCGGCTGGTCAACGCCTGGGGCTGGAAGCAGCTTGTGCGGCTGCTGCTCGGCGTGCGCGCGCGCGATGTGGATTGCGCGTTCAAGCTCTTTCACACGGACTTCTTCAGAACGCACGAGCTGGAGTCACACGGCGCGATGATCAACGCCGAGATCCTCTACAAGCTGCGCTGCGATGGCTATTCCACCGTCGAGGTTGGCGTGCGCCACATGGAGCGCACAGCGGGCCAGGCGACGGGCGCAAACGCGCGCGTGATCGTGCGGGCGCTGAGGGAGCTGGTCATCTATTCGCTGCGCTGGCGGCTGCCCCCGCGACGCTCACCCCAGTCGCTCAAGACCACCGGCAACCCCAACCGCACAACCGCCCAAACCCCCGGGGGGCGCGTTCCCAGCGTTGGCAACGCGCCCCGCTGTGACATGGGGTCGGAGAAATCGCTTGCTCAGCAGATGCTCCTGCCCAGACAGCGTCAGATGAGGGCGGGCCAGCGCGCCTGGCCCGTCTAGCCCGCCCATCCCTCCTATCCGATGCTCACCGCGTTGAAGGTGGCCGTGTTGATCGCGCCGTTGTTGTGCGCGGTAACAGCCATTCCGGCGAGCAGCGCGCCGCTCAGATTCGAGAGCGTCACGGTCGAGCCACTCACCAGCGTCCAGGTCACGCCATCGGTCGAGGTGTAGGCCGAGAACGATGTGCCCGTGCGCGTCACCTTCAGATAGAGCGGCGTGGCGCTTCCCGCGACCTGCGCCGCCTGCCCCGCCGAACCGCCTTGCGTCGTCCGATACTGCACCGCGACCCCGTTGCCCGGTGTGATATACGCCGCATAGAACGGCGCAGCGGGATCAGTCGTCGCGCGCAGCATCACCCCGGCCTTGGCCCACGGATCGGTATTGCTCAGGGAAACCACCTGCGCGCTGACTGAGCCATCGCTGGCCAGTGACTGCCAGACGTAGTGGAAGCTGTCAGCGGTCCCCCAGATGTCGGAGCCGCCACCCTGGATGGTCCAGGTTCCATTGCTCAACGTCTGCGAGCCGGGCAGCCCGACAGCGCCGATGTCAGCGCATGTCCAGCTCGTGGGGCAGGCGGGCGGTGGCGGGGTCGTCGCTCTGATGGTGAAAGCGCTAAACACTGCAGCGCTCAGCGCGCCAGTGTTGTGCGAGGTGACGGCCAGCCCCGCCAGCAGCGCGCCGCTCAAGTTGGGCAGGTTGATCGTCGAGGCGCCTACCAGCGTCCAGGTGACGCCATCGGTCGAGGTATAGGCCGAGAACGAGGAGCCGACGCGCGCCACCTCCAGGTAAAGTGGCGGGGCGGCGGTTGTGATCTGCGCCGCCTGCGCCGCCGAGCCGCCCGCAGTGGCGCGATATTGGACGGCCAGCCCGTTCCCGGGCGTGAGGTAGACGGCATAGTAGGGAGAGGCGGGGTCGGTGGTCGCACGCAGCATCACTCCCGCCTTGGCCCATGGATCGGTATTGGTCTGCGAGCTGACCTGTGCGCTGACCGAGCCATCGCTGGCCAGCGACTGCCAGACGTAGTGGAAGCTGTCAGCGGTTCCCCAGATGTCGCCGCCGCCGCCCTGGATGGTCCACGTTCCAGCGCTGAGAACCTGTGAGCCTGCCGGGGTCGCCGCGCCGATGTCGCCACAGCTGAACGACGCGGGACACACGCCAGC
>JAICVT010000545.1 GCA_025935235.1 Ktedonobacterales bacterium
CCGCCAGCGGCAAGCTGGTGTAGCGGATCGGGCTGAAGAGGAAGCGATAGGCGGCCAGCCGCCGGTGCAGGTCGCGGTAGGGGATGTCGCCCAGGCCGCCCAGCGCCTCCGTCTTCATGCCAGCCAGATCGAGCGGGACACTGGCTCGCGCCTGCTCGAACAGGTCGTAGCCTGCGATGCGCGCCCGCTGGAGTGGGCCGTTGATGACTGTCACGCCGCTGGGCCGCTCGCCGCGATAGATGGCGTCTGGCGCGATGGCGACACTGTGCTCGATCACGCAGGTCGGCGTGCGCCCGTTGTCCCACATCACGCGGTTGTAGTGCGTCACATGAACCAGCAGCATGTTGGGATCATCCATCGGGTGGCGCGTCTCCACCGCCGACGGCTTCGGCGTGTTGTGCTCCAGATAGATGGCGGGCAGACGGCGCTGCGTGGGCGACAGTATTTCCTCGGCGTCCACAAAGTAGTTCTTCGGCGTCTGAAAGATGACCAGATCGAGCGGCAGCGCACGTACCTCCTCGGCGGGAACCTCGCGCACGTAGCTCGGCAGATCGAAGGTCGGGCCGCGCCCGCCATAGCCCTCTGGCCTGCCTGGCTTGACCGGCAGGAACCAGTTGTGTTCGATGCGCGCCAGCGTGTTGAGGTAGCTGCCGTGGATGTGCCAGATCAGGATGTTCAGCCGCTTCATGCGCTCGCTCCCTTCATCAGCAGCCGCTCCGCCGCCTCCAGCGCCAGCGCTGGCGTCACCCGGCGCAGGCAGCGATGGTCAATCGGGCAGTCCTGATAGCCGCATGGGCTGCATGCGACATCCACGCGCACCACTACATGGCGTTCGCTGGGCAGCGGCCCCCAGCGCCGCACATCCGCCGGGCCAAAGATGCGCACCGTCGGCGCGCCGACCGCCTCGGCCAGATGCCCCGGCCCGCTGTCGCTAGTGATGAGCAGGTCCAGCCGCGCTAGCAGCGCCGCCAGCCCACCCAGCGAGGTCTGGCCCGCCAGGTTGAGCGCAGGCGCGCGCATCGCCCGCTCGACCTGCGCGACGATGGCGCGCTCGTCTGGCCCGCCAGTCAGGATGATGCGCGCGCCGTGGCGCCGCGTCAGTTCGTCGGCCACTTTCGCGAATGAGCGCGGTGACCACCGCCGCGACGCCGCCCGTGCGCCCGCGTGCAGCCCGATCAGTGGCCCGCGCTCGCCCGCCAGTGGCGCCAGCAGCCGGTCCGCCTCGGCCACATCCGCCCCCATGATGGGGAACTCCAGCCGCGTTCCCTGTGGCGGGCAGCCAACCAGCTCAGCCAGCGCCAGATCACGCATCACCTCGGGCTGGTCATCGGGATAGGGCGCCGCGCGCGATAGCCCCGCCCGCGCGCCATCCAGCGCGTAGCCCAGCGAGTAGCCGGGCGCGTAGTCGGGCGTGTAGCCAGCCGTGTGTCGCCCGCCCAGCGCCAGCGCGAAGGGATTGCTCGCGCCGCCGTTGCCGTGCATCTGGATCACCAGATCGTAGCCATACGCTCGCTGCTCGACGAGGAAGCGGCGCGTACGCGCGGGGTCATAGGGCGCCTCGGCGATGCCGGGCCAGCCGGGGAAGACGACGAAGCGATCAATCCAGCGATCCAGCCGCGCCGCCAGCCCCGCCGCCCACGGCAGCCCGATCAGCGTGATCTCAGCCTGTGGGTAGCCCGCCCGCAGCGCGCGCAGCGCGGGCGTCGCCACCAGCAGATCACCCAGCGCCAGCGCCCGCACGATGGCGAGGCGCCGCACGGGCGCCAGCTCGGCCCGCACGCGCTCGGCAGTGGATTGGTCAGAGCGAAAGGCGGTCGTCATCGGCTCTCCTCCCGCGCTGAGGCCAGCGCCTGGGGCGTGGCTGGCGTGGCTGCGCCGCACGCCGCCAGCAGCGCCTCCGCCGCCGCAACCACCTCCTCAGGAGAGATGTCGAGGCAGGGCTGGCCGATGGGGCAATCGAACAGATAGCACGGCTGGCAGGGCGTTGCGCGACGCAGCAGCGTGTGCGCGGTGAAGCGTGGGCGCCATTGCTCCTCGAACTCCGTGCCGGAGTAGAGCGCGACCACTGGCGTCATGGTCGCGTCGGCCAGATGCAGCGGCAGCGAGTTGTTGCAGATCACCAGCGCGGCTCGCTCGATCAGCGCGGCATACGCGCCCAGCGCCGCGACATCCG